>CAZJBO010000014.1:0-17940 GCA_964544075.1 uncultured Anaerolineae bacterium | reverse complement strand
GCGCAGTGTGGCGGTCTGGGCTGGAGATGTGATGGAGGTGCGAGACGCCTACCGGCTCCGGTGCAAAGCTGATCGTGTTGAAACCGGCCCAGCGCGCGGCCTTGTATAAAATCTCTTCGGCGCGTGCGTCGATCGCGGGGTCGTCGGAGAACTTGACGGGACGGCCCATTAGTACGGTGTCACAGGCTCTGTCGAACTGTCGTTCGGCGCCGACCTTGAGCGCGCTCAGGACGACGGCGATCATCTCGTCGAGGGTGTAGAAGCGGTCAAAGATGTAGGTGCCCTCGTATTGGGGATCGCGCAGCGCCGATTTGATCGACTGGAGCAGCCGTCCGTTGGCCGCAACGTCGATCATGACAAAGATATCTTCGGTGACCAGGATCGGGCTGCCTCCCGTGCCTGCCACCAGCATATCGAGCTTGCCGATATAGCGCTTCTCCCACTTCACCGGGCGCCCGGTCTCGCGTTCGAGGTAGGCGCGTGCGGCGGGCAGACCGGCTATCGTGTTGTGGGCACGGTCTACATAGATCAGAGAGGGCAGGACGTCGGGGTTTTCTTCGGCGTCGCTCGTCTTCACCGGGATGAGCGCACCCGCTTCGAAAAGCGCAACCGCCGAGTTTGTCGTGCCGAAGTCGATTCCTAAGCGCAAAGCAACTCTCCTTTCCTAAGCGCAAAAAAAGCCAGACATTACTGCTGGCTTGCGAGGTGAGCGCGGAAGGAATCGAACCTTCAACCAATGGCTTAAAAGGCCACTGCTCTGCCAATTGAGCTACGCGCCCGCAAAAATAGCCGCCGTGCGGCGGCGTTTACCACAACGAGGCTGTATTATACTTACATCGTCCCCAATTGCCACTATTTTGTCGCTGCCGGCTGAGTGGTCCGCGTGGTCCGGGGATGGTGGCGCCGTGTGTGGGGGTTGGGTAGAATCCGCTCTCAGGGGCCAATAAAGGCCCTTTTTGTCTGCCGTCCGGCGCTCCCCGTTCGCCGGGTCACCAGAGGAGCATTCCGTTGACAACAGAACTGAGCGATGTCCGGGGCAAGGCCGCACGCGAATCGCGTGGCGTCGCGCGGGCAACCGTGATCGTGGCGTTGGGCAACATCGCCAGCCGCTTGCTGGGCCTGGTGCGCGAAGCTCTGCTCGCCAGCTTGTTCGGCGCGGGCGCGTCGGTATCCGCTTTCAAGGTAGCGGTGCTCATCCCGCGCAATGTCTTTGACCTGCTCATCGGCGGACATGCAAGCTCGGCGCTGGTGCCGGTCTTCAGCGCATATGCCGATGCGCAAGGCCGCGATGCTCTATGGCGGTTGGCGAGCCTCGTGCTCAGCTTGGTGACGATGGCGTTGGCGGTTTTGGTGCTCCTGATGGAATTGTTCGCGTCGCAGTTGGTCTATGTGGTCAACAGCGGCGCATCGATGGAGAGCCAGAAGCTCGCCACCGGTCTGCTGCGCATCACCGCGCCCGCGCTCATCTTCCTGAGCCTGGCGGCGGTGCTTTCTGGGATGTTGTATGCGCTCAAGCGTTTCGCACTACCGGCCTTCGCCGGGGCCATGTTCAACGGGACTATTGTCCTCATTACCTTGCTGTTCGCCGACCGGCTCGACATCGGCGCGATGGCGCTGGGCTGGTTCTTGGGCGCGTTGGTGCAGGTATTGTTACAGCTCCAGGGGCTGCGCGATGCGCGGTTGCGCTTTGCGCTCGACTGGCGTCACCCCGGCGTGCAGCGCATCTTTGGCCTCTATGTGCCGGTGATGGCATCCCTTGTCATGGACGTGCTCATCTTGCGCCCGGCCAGCTATAACCTGGCCTCACAGACCGGCGAGAACAGCATCGCTTGGATGGAATATGCCACCCAGCTAAACCAGCTGCCGCACGGCTTGGTGGCGACCGCAATATCTATCGCGATCCTGCCGACGCTCTCGCGTCAGGCGGCGGAAGCCACCCAAGCCTACAAAGCCACGCTGGGGCAGGGCTTGCGGTTGGTGATGCTC
This sequence comes from uncultured Anaerolineae bacterium, assembly GCA_964544075.1. Classification (GTDB taxonomy): domain Bacteria; phylum Chloroflexota; class Anaerolineae; order Aggregatilineales; family JAFGMM01; genus JAFGMM01. The sequence continues at coordinate 15,954 of CAZJBO010000014.1, read as the reverse complement.
CTCATCATCCCGGCGGCGGTGGGCTTATTCGTGCTTGCTACCCCGGTTGTCCAGCTAATTTATGAAAATGGTGAGTTCCTGGCGCGCGATACCACAGCCACCGTATTGGCACTGCGCCTCTATCTGCTCGGCCTGCCCTTTGCGGCGCTCGACCTTTTATTGATCTATGCCTTCTATGCCCGGCAGGATACACGCACCCCCGCGCTGGTGGGGATGTATAGCCTGGGGATATATATGCTTGTGGCGCTGCTGCTCATCAAGCCGGCGAGTCTGTTTAGCCTGATGCTCGCCGACACCGCCAAGCACATCACACATGCCGGCCTCAGCGTCTATCTGCTCTGGCGGCGCATCGGCAAACCGGAGGGGCAGAGTCTTTCGGGGACGGCGATACGCGCCTTGTTAGCGTCGGCGCTGATGGGGGTGATGGTCTGGGGCGCGTGGAGCACGATCGAATGGGTTATGCCGAGTGGACGCCTGACAGAACTGCTGGCGGTGGCGATACCGTCAACGATAGGGCTTGTGGTATACGCCGGTTTGATGTGGGCGCTTGGCGGGCGGAGGTTGCTGCGCAACCAAAACCCAACGTCTCCCCAACGTTAACGATACGTTATGGCCGAGAGTCTGGTAAAGGGGGTTGTGCTTCAAGTACAATCATAGCCACAGGCAGTTTTTACCATAAGAAAGGATTGACCAATGGGTAGGTACATACGTTTGATTGTGCTATTTGTTTTACTCTCGACCTTCATGGCGACCGCACAGGCACAAGATGCGGTGGTTAACGAATATATCAATATCGCGCTTACCGATCTGAGCCAACGCTTGGGCACTACGGTAGGGTTATCAGATTTTGCCGACTGGCAATGGGAGCAACGCCGCTTCCCCGACACAAGTTTGGATTGCCCCGCGCCGGGGCAGGCTTATACCCAAACGGTCACATCGGGCTATGTCTTTACCCTCACCGATTATGACAACAAGGTATATGACTATCGCGTTTCGAGCGATAAGCAAATCGTGATCCTCTGCGTCAACGGCAGCCCGGCAGGTGCCCTCCCGCCCACGGCTACCCCCGACCCCAGCGCAAGCGCTACCCCCATCCCTCCCCTGCCTTGCGACTTTGCCGGGGCACACAGCGGTTACATGCCCACACGCCTTGCCGTCGGACGGGAAGGGCGTGTGCTCGGCAGTTATCCCAACAACGTGCGCAGCGAACCTAACCCCGCGACAGACTTAATTATCCAAATCCCGGCAGGCGAAACCTTCAAGGTTCTGGCAGGGCCGATGTGTCTCAACAACATGGTTTGGTGGCAGGTCGAATACAAAGGCTATGATGGCTGGACTGCCGAAGGCAAGGATGGTGAATATTGGGTCGAACCGGCCATCGCTGCACCGGCACCGACGAATACACCACAGAGCGCACCGCCCTCCGCGCCCCATAACGCGCCGCCCTCGGCGCCGCAGAGCGCGCCGGCGCCTCTCGCCGATGGGCGCACCGCCATCACGGTGGCCAACAGCGGCAAGATGGTTGAGCAGGCCATGTTGCAGCAGAGCTACCCGATCACGGCGCCGGTGATCTTTGGCGGCGAGATGGTGATCTCCGGAGGCGAGGACGGCACGGTTACGCTTTGGGATATCAAAACCGGCACAGCGGCATCCCCCCCGCTCAGCGGTGATGCGCACAGCGCCGCCATCACCATGTTGGCATACACAAAACCCGACGCCGACGCGCTCGGCTTGACAGAGACATCCCCGCTCTTGGCATCCGGGGATGCTAACGGTGTTGTGGTTGTCTGGGACCTGAGCACACGGACAGAAGCCAATGTTCTGATGGGCCACACCGGGGCCATCACCGATCTGGCATTCAGCCGTGATGGATCGCTGCTGGCGTCGGGCAGTGCCGATGGCACCGTGCGTCTGTGGAATGCGCTTACGGGTGAGGGTATCGCCATCATCACCGCGCACACCGACGCCATCGTTAGCCTGACTTTTAACGAGGCCGGCACACTGCTTGTCTCGGCCAGCGCCGATGGCATCACGCGGGTGTGGGGTCTGCCCCAGTAGACGAGTCTGTGGATTGCACGGAATTTATTCGGCAGTCTGTGGGGCGACCCCGCCGGGGTCGCCCTTACTATTCCCTATCCTTGAAGAAGATGAACCACACAACCAACCCTACCAGCAAGAGCGGCAGCGCGGCTTCCCAGAACAGGCCGAGCGCGAAGTTGAGCACTGAGGCGAGGATGTGCAGCGCATATAGCGCGGCAAAGATGCAGCCAAACAACCAAGTCCACCCGCTGACTTCCCAACCTTGCGACTTTTGATAAAACGCCGAGCCTAACAAGATCACGGCGGCCAGCAGCGCGAAGTTCCCGCCGCCGGCAAACCTCAATGGGCTGCACAACGTGACCAGGAACAAGAGCAAGAGGCTCCCCATCGTGAGGGCTTCAATGCCTCGTTCGTTTTGATGTGTGGACATTGCCTTGCTCCCTTAACGTTTCTTATCCAGGTCGAGCAGCATCATCACGCCCAACCCGATGAGGATCAACGGCCACCAGGTGAAGACAAAGCCCAGCAGCGCGCCTAGTATGTTCATCAGCCCCGATAGCGCGAACAGGCCGCCGAAGAACCAAATCCAGCTGCTGACGTGCCAGCCCTGTGAGCGTTGATAATAGGCCGAGCCGAGTAGAATGATGGCTGCTGTGAGTGAGAATGCGCCGTTGGGCAGGTGGATTAATAGTGCGATCCCCACCAAGATCAACATCGCGCCCAGCGTCATGCGCTCGATGTTGCGTTCAGCTTCGCTTTTCATTGAGTAGATTCCCTCCGAAGATTACACTTGTGTTCTGTATGGGTATACGTATGACAAGAAACAGGGTAGCAAAGGCGCAACAAAAAACGCGCGCGGCGATAGGCCGTGCGCGGGGTGCCGACAGCGTGCCGGGTTAGGCTATGCCGCCGAGGATGTATCTATGGCGCGGGTTTCTTCGGGGCCGGGCGGGGGAGACTCGATGTGTGTTTGCGCTGTATCTTGGCCTGTATATGCTTCCTGTGTCGGGCCGGTGAGTTCATTGATGCCGTTCTGCACCACGTGCAGATCGTTACGGAGTTGGCGCTCAAGCGCTTGCAGCACCTCTAGGGCATAGGCGTCTGCTTCGGCGCGAATCTCTTCGGCCTCTTGCCGTGCGGCCTCGATGATATTGACCTGTTGGTTCTTGGCGGCCTGGGTGATCGCATCGCGCTCGATCATGGCGGCGCTCTTCTCGCGGGCCAGGTCTACCACACGTGCCGCTTCCTCGTTGGCTTGCGCCAATATCCGGTCGCGTTGGTTCATCACGCGCTGTGCCTTATCAACCTCTTCGGGAATAGAGATGCGCATCTGGTCGATCAGCTCTAAAGCGCGTTCCTCGTCTATCATCGTTGACCTGGTAAACCAGATATGCCGGCCCTCGTCGATCAATTCTTCCAGCCGGTCGATCAGGTGTTGGATGTCCATACGCGCGCTGCCTCCCCTATCCTTAGCCGATAGTGGTGAACTATTGATTGCATGTCACCACTACCCCGTAGCCTAATCTCGAAGCGAAATTATATCCACTGCGTCGGGGCCATCATCGCCCAGCGCCGCGAAGCGGGCTTTTAGCGCAGCCTCAACGTGCGGCGGGACCATGCTTGATACATCCCCTCCGAGTGAGGCGATCTCGCGCACGGTGCTGGAGCTGATGTGGATATGCGCTTCGTCTGTGATAAAGTTCACCATCTCAATGTCGGGGGCCAGGCGGCGGTTGGCGATCGCCATACGAAACTCAAGCTCGAAGTCTGAGAAGACGCGCAAGCCTCTGACCATCGCAATTGCCCCGACTTTCCTTACATAGTCTACAGTCAACCCGCTATACTGTGCAACTTTGATATTAGGGTAGTCGGCCACAGCCTCCTTGACCAGCGCAACCCGCTTGGCGGGGTCGGCGAAGAGCAAGTTCTTATGGGGACGTTCGTAGACCGCGATGGTCACCTCGTCGAAGATCCACGCCGCGCGGACCGCAATATCGATGTGCCCATAGTGTACAGGGTCGAAGGTGCCGGGGAAGACCGCCGTACGTGTTGTATGCCGGGCTATGGGGTGGTGGAAAGTCAAAATGTTTCACTCGCTTTTGTTATGTAGCTGCTCAGCCTGGGGGTATGAAATTCTAAGCCCAGGCCGAGCAGCCACCGCTTGATTTAACTGATGTCCGTAGCCTCTGCGCTCTCTTGCATCTGCCGGACCCGCAAGGCCAAAAGCGCGTGCTCCTGCATGGCGAGAGCCGGGTCTTCGGCATAGAGGGTGCGCGCCTCGCGCTGCGCAACTTCGATCAGCTTCGGGTTCATGAGTTCGGTCAGGTGCAGCGCACCGCTGCCGGCCTGCCGTGTGCCCAAGAGATCGCCGGGGCCGCGCATCTTCCAATCAATCTCGGCGAGCTTGAAGCCATCGGTGGTTGCTTCCATCGCCTGCAGGCGTTCGAGCGCTTCGGGCGTTGGCGCTTCGCCGGCCACGAGCAAGCAGTAGGATGCGTGCGCCCCGCGCCCCACCCTCCCCCTGAACTGGTGCAATTGTGCCAGCCCAAAGCGTTCGGCGCCCTCAATGAGCATCACCGAGGCGTTCGGCACGTCGATGCCCACCTCGATGACCGAGGTGGCGACGAGGATGTGGATGCGTCCGGCGGCGAAGTCGGCCATCACCGCGTCTTTGTCGTCTGGGTGCATCTGGCCGTGCAGCAAGCCGACCTTGTGGGCGTGGAAGACCGCGTCTTGCAAGAACGCGGCGCGCTGCACCGCCGACATCTGTGCCCTCTCGTCCTGATCCTCCGCATCGCTCTCTACGTAGGGGTAGATGATGAAGGCCTGCCGACCCTTATCGACCTCGTGTTGGATGAAGGCAAAGGCGCGCTCGCGCTCTTGGGGCAGCAGCACCTTTGTATCGACCGGGGTGCGGCCCGGCGGCATCTCATCTATGATGCTGAGGTCGAGGTCGGCATAGAGCGTCAGCGCCAGGGTGCGTGGTATGGGTGTAGCGGTCATCACCAAGAGGTGTGGGTTACTGCCCTTGCCGCGCAGCGCCGCGCGCTGCTCTACACCAAAGCGATGTTGTTCGTCGATGACGGCCAGCCCCAGCCGGGCAAACTCGACGCCGCCTTGTATCAGGGCGTGTGTGCCTATGACGATATTGATGCTGCCGTCCGCCAGCCCGGAATAGACCATGTTGCGTGTCTCGGTGGGGGTAGCGCCGGTGAGCAGGTGGATGTTTACCTTATCGGCGAGCGGCCCGGCGGCAAAGAGCTTGCTGATGCTCTTGAAGTGTTGCTCGGCGAGGATGCCGGTCGGGGCCATGAGCGCGGCTTGCGCGCCGCCCTGTACGGCTATCCCCATCGCCACGGCAGCCACCACGGTTTTGCCGGAGCCGACATCACCTTGCAAGAGACGGTTCATCGGCACGCCTTGTGCCATATCCGCGCGGATTTCTTGCAGTGCGCGCGTCTGTGCCCCGGTGAGTTTGTAGGGCAGGGTTGCAAGGAAGGCGTCAAGCCAGGCATCATCGGCGGCCAGCGGGAGGCCGGCGACCGCTTGCCAGTCGCGCCGGTGCGCGAGCACGCCCATCTGCAAGAGCAGCAGCTCGTCAAATACGATGCGGTTACGCGCTGCTTCCAGGTTCTCCCATGCATCGGGGTGATGGATTTGTCTAAGCGCCCATCCCAGGTCGCACAGTTCGGTGCGGTCGAGTATGCTTGCGGGCACATAGTCGGGGATGCGATCGGCCCAGTGGTTGACAGCCTGCTGCACGATGCGGCGCATGGTGCGCATGGTGATGCCCTTTGTCAGCGGATAGACGGGCACGATGCCGCCGCCGAAGAGCTGGTCTTTTTCGAGCGGTTCCCACTCCGGGTTGGTGATGGTAGGCCGTCCCAGATAGAGGCCCACCCTGCCCCGGACGACGAGCGGCATGTTGCGCCTGAGCTTGTTGCGGAGCCAGGGTTGATGGAACCACGTGAGGGTTAGGCTGCCTGAGCCGTCGCCGAACCGGGCCTCGGTCAGGTGGCGTCCGCCGCCGACCGTGCGCGTGCTGACCTTCTGGACGCTGCCGATGATGGTGACGGTTTCGCCGGGGAGCAGCTTGGCGATCGGCTTTGTGCGGGAGTAATCGTCATAGCGGCGCGGGAAGGTGAAGAGCAGATCGCCGACGGTGTGTATGCCGAGCCTGCCCAGCTTCTCGGCCATCTGTTCGCCCACCCGGTTGATCGTGGTCACGCGGGCGTCGAGGTCGCGCATGGCTTGATGCGCGGCCTCCAGGTCGAAGGCGCCACGTGGAGCGCGGCGGGGCGGCGCCGCCGGGGGGAGGGGGGCGCGTTTGGGCCGGGCGGGTTTATCGTCTGCCGGACGCGGGGCTTGCGTGGTCTTGCGCTTCGGGATCACCAGGTCCTCACGCGGGGGCACCCGGTTCATGATGCGGTCGAGCATGAATTGGATGGCGCTGTGGCGCGTCATGCGGTCGCCGATGCTCTCATACTCGGCGATCAGGATGGCAAGCTCGTCGACCAGGTTGTGATGTTCGGGCTTCTTGGCTTGGCTGTGCCCATCGTGAACCCAAGTATCGGCAAAGCGTTTGAGTCCGCCGATGACGGCGGTGTTCTTGTTGCCTTGCTCCTGCTCTAGCTTGAGAATTTTTACCAGTTTTTCAAGTGCTGATGGCATATTACGTTACTTTCGTTATCTCGTTTACTTCGTTTGTGGTCTGGGCGGCCCGTCGAGGCGCAGTCGCGAGTTTCGCCTCTACCTGTCTAAGTTTACCCCTTTGCGGCGCAAGGTAAAGGGCGGCCCGGCAAAGGGCCGCCCTTTACATGACGCTGCCCGTACTTCCCCGGCTCACCAATCTTCGGCGTCTTCTGTGCCTTCGTAGACCACTACGCCCATCGCGTCGGGGCCGATGTGGACGGCAAGGGAGGGGCCATACATCAAGATCGGGAACTCGCTACGCGGGAATTCGAGCGCGAGCCGGTCTTGCAGCAGCCGGGTCTGATCGGTCGGGTAGGGTGTGTTCTGCAGGATGATGAGCTTCTCGATGCTCGAAAACTCGGTGACGAATTCGACCAGCCGGTCGGTGGCTTGGTTGCGGGTGCGGACCTTTTCCATCGCAACCAGCGTGCCTTCTTCAATGGTCATGAAGGGTTTGATGCCGAGCATGGTGCCCAAGATGGTTTGTGCTTCGCCGAGCATCCGGTTGCGCCGGATGTAGTCCATCGTTTCGACATAGAACACCGAATAGATGCGCGGGATGATGCCGCGCACCGCGCGCACTACCGCCTCTAGGGGTGTCTCGGCCTCGATGATACCGGCGGCCTCTTCGACCAGGATCGCTTGTCCGGCGCTGGTGGTGCCGGAGTCGATGACGGCGATGTCGCAGCGCCCCAACAAGGTTTTGCTGGCTTCCTCGGCGTTCTGCCAGGTGTTGTCGAGGCGGCGCGAGCGGTGAATCGAAATGATCTGGTCGGTATGTCGGTTGATGCGTTTATATACTGCGGCGAAGTCGTCTGCCGAGGGCGGCACGAGTTCTGGGACCACACCGGCACGGCTGACACGGTAGAAGAATTCGTCGGCGTCGATGTCGATGCCCTCTCTGAAGCGTTGGTCGCCAAAGCGAATCTCCATCGGCACGACGATAATGTTGTATCGTTCGATGACGCTGGGATTTATGAAGTGTGCAGAACTATCGGTGACGATATGAACTTTACCCAACCGTACCCTCCACGGATGGTGGATTAGGGCAGCAGGCCCAAGTGGATCATTTACTCGGTGCTGAGGATGTAATGGTAATGCGGCTGGCCTCCGAGAATAACCTCAACTTCTTGCTCGGTAAAGCGGCGCTTGAGCTTGTCGGCCAAAGCCTCGGCCTGGGCACCGCTCACGCCGTTGCCATAGTATAACGTGATTAGCTCCTGTTCGGTCACTTTCATCTGGTCCAGCAGCTTGAACACAATTTGTTCCAGATCATCGCCGGCCTCCACCAGATTCCCATCCACCAAGCCGATGATCTGGCCCTCCTGTACCGCCACGCCGTCGATCTCGACGCTGCGGACCGCTGTCGTCACTTCGGCGGTGACAACGAGGTCCTTCGACTCTTCCATCGCCGCTGCCACCTGGTCCAGATCACCCTCGGCGCTGAAGGCCATCAGTGCGCTGATGCCTTGTGGCAGGGTCACGGTCGGCACGACGCGCGCGTCGATCCCCGCCTCGCGCGCCATGCTGGATGCTTGCTTTGCGGCCATCATGATGTTCTTGTTGTTGGGTAAAAGGACCACACGGTCGGTGGGCAGGTTTTGGATCGCGGCGAGGAGTTCTTCGGTGCTGGGGTTCATGGTTTGGCCGCCGGTGACCAGGCTGGCGACGCCCAAGCTCTGATAAACTGCGGTCAGGCCGTCGCCGGAGACCACGGCGATCACTGCGATGTCGCCGGGGTTCACCTCGACGCAGCCTTCATCCGGCACGATTATGCCTGTGCTCGGTGCTGATAGTGCATCGGAGGCGTCGGCATCGCCAAAGAAGGCTTTGGATTGTTCGAGCATGTTCTCGACCACCACGTCGTCGATAGGCCCCAGGCTGACGCCGTAGCTGAGAGGTTGGCCGGGGTCCTTCACGTGGACGTGGACTTTGATGGTGCGCGCGTCGCCGACGACCAGGGTCGAGACGCCCATCGCGTCGATGGTGGCGCGTGCCAGGGCGACGTCTAGGTTTTCGCCGCGCACGATGAACTGGATGTCGTAGGGATATTCGAAGACCTCGTCGCCCGGCAAGACGCCGTGTGCGTGTGCCTCGTGCGCGTCTACGGGGACCACCACCGCGTCGGGGGTCGCCAGGGCGTTGCCCTGCACATACATCAACATGCCTTCAAGTATCACGACCAAACCGGCGCCGCCGGCATCGACCACACCGGCCTGTTTGAGGACCGGCAGTTGTTCGGGGGTGCGTTCGAGCGCTTCTTGTGCGTGGGATGCTATATGTTCGAGCAGGGCGGTCAGGTCCTCGGTGCCTTCCGCGACGGCGGCTTCGGCGGCTTCGGCCATCGCGCGTGAGACGGTGAGGATGGTGCCCTCGACCGGTTTGATGACGCCTTTATAGGCCGTATCGCAAGCCTCGCGCAGCGCAGCGGCGAGCTGGTCGGCGTCGAAGCGTTCCGCCTCGTGCAGGGCGCGGGCGAAGCCTCGCCATATCTGTGAGAGGATGACGCCAGAGTTGCCGCGTGCGCCCATCAGCGCGCCGTGCGAGAGCGCTTGTGCCACTGCGCCCACCCCGGTCTCTTCTACCTCGGCGGCTTCTTCATAGGCGCTGCGCATGGTGAGCAGCATGTTTGTGCCGGTGTCGCCATCGGGCACCGGGAAGACGTTGAGAGTGTTGATCTTTTGGTGGTTATGGTCGAGCCAGGTCAGAGCTGCTGCTGCCAGGTGCTTGAGGTATTGGCCGTCGCAGGTAGATTTGGCTTCAGTAACAGCTTTTGTGTCGTTCATAACTTAGGTATCCGAAACCCGCAGACCCTGTACGTGGATATTGACTTGGGCGACTGTGGTGCCTGCGGTTTTCTCTACGTCATAGCGCACCGCGTCGATGATGTTCTGGGCGATGATGCTGATCCTGGTGCCGTACTCGATGATGACGTATACGTCGATAATCAGTTGGTCATCCTCGAAGTGGACCTGAACCCCGCGCGTGGGGTCGCGTGATAGGGTTGCAGCGATGTCGTTGTATAGGTTTGCGGTGGCCATGCCAACCACGCCATAACTGCGCAACACGGCTTGGCTGGCGATACGCGCGATGACTATCGGTGCGATCTCGACCCGTCCGGCGGGGAGATCGCCGGAGCCACCGGCTGGAGTATCACTGTAAGCGGTCATTACCTTATGCCATCCTTGCAGGAATGCGCGCCCTGTGTTAGCATTGCGCCCGTCTTAAGTCGTGTATACCTAGTGAGGCAACGTTCAATGGCGAAGTGCGATCTTTGTGGTAAGAAGCCCATGTTTGGGCATAATGTTAGCCACTCTAAACGGCGGACGAAACGCCAGTTTCGCCCGAACATTCAGCGTGTTAGGGTGTTCGAGAACGGGCGCTGGGTGCGCAAAAACGTGTGTTCGAAGTGCATCAAGACGCTGGATAAGAACCCTAAGCTCTAAGCTCTTCTCGACCCTGTGTGTGAAGCCAGCCACCAGAAGCTGGCTTTTTTGTTTATGTGCTTCAGCCACAACCATCTTCTACGCTGGGCGTTAGCATACCGAAGTTGACTTGAAATCGCAATAAGTGTGTTGGTCAAAATGAGGAAGGGGTTCAGGGGCCTGTGGCCCCTGACAGGGTTTGGGGCAGCGCTCCAAAGAGTTTGTCTGCCAGCAGATTGACCGAGACATGAAATCGCAATAAGAGGGGGGGATGGCCTGGCGCGACGGTCCTATCGGTGTGCATCGCCGCACGATGACACGTCTCTATCCTCCGGCACCGGCGCATTGAGCGATGCGGCGATAGATTGACGATAGCGCAAAGCATCCCGATATACCTGCACATCGCGGCGACATACGGCATCTAAGAGCATCTGCCGTTCGCGGGCGCGTAGCGCATCCAGGAACTCCTCTTGTTGGCGCACGTAGTGTGCATATTGGTCCTCGTGGCTTCTCCTGACCGCCCATGCCACCGCTGCCAGCATCGGCACGGCGGCGCTGATGCCCATACACGTGCCAAGCATCACCCCCAGCGCATCGCTCGACAGGCGAATGATGACTATGGTGCTGCCAATCAACACCCCGGTCACGATCAGCACAACACTTTTCTCTTTGGCGCTCATGTTGCATCCTCTAATAGTTAAGCATCGGTGCACATATTATAGAACATCTGTTCTGAATACACCAGGGTGCGCGCGGGTCGGCGTCACTCAACGCACCTATACCATAGGGTAGCCTGCTGTCATTAGACACTTTCGCCGCTTTGCGGTTCAATAGGGCACATGGAGAAACACAGCACAGCCCCAATCTCACAAGACCTCGCCGTCGGTCTGCTCTGCGGAATCTACGGCGCGCGCCTCCACCTTGAGCTTGCCCCGCCGCCCCCACACCTATATCTCCTCGGCTTCGTGCTCGCGCTATCCCTGGGGCTGTTGGTAGGCCTCGCCCTCGCCCACCTAACACAGCGCAGATGGCCGGCCTTGCTGCTGCTCATATACATCCTCTACCCCGGCATCAGCCCGCACTACGCCCTCATCGCCGGTACGCTCGCGCTCACCGCCGCGCTCGTCGATGCGCTGCCCCGACGCTACCTGGACCTGATCGTCTTGCTGGTCGCCCTCGCCATATATACCCACAGCGCCGCACCCGGCCTCCTGCCCGCCGACGAGGGCGAGCTACAGCGCGTCGTGGCGCAGATGGGCATCGCGCACCCGCCCGGCTATCCCCTATATACCCTCACCGGTTGGGCATTCACGCAGCTCCCGCTCGGCAGCCCCGCCCATCGCGCCAATCTGTTATCGGCGCTCACCGCCGCCCTCACCCTCGCCGTCGTCAGCCACACCGCGCGCCGCGAGACTCATCGCCCCATCGCCGGCATCGCCGCTGCCCTTACCCTGGGCAGCGCTGCCAGCTTCTGGGCCACCGCCACCCAAGCAAGCGTCCGCCCCATGACCGCGCTCTTTGTCGCCCTTCTGCTCGATGCGCTGTTGGCATACCGGCGGGCAGTTCAACGCCACACTCACCAAGAGGCCCGCGCCCTCACCCGTTTTGCGCTCTGTCTGGGCCTCGGCGTCGGGCACCATGCATCCATCATCTTCGTCGGGACGATATTCACGCTCGCCCTGCTCGCCGCCGACCCCGCGCTCTTGCGCCGCCCGCGTCGTTGGGTTGGGCCGGGCGCAGCGCTGTTGGCAGGCTTCCTGCCCTGGTTATACTTGCCGCTGCGCGGCGCTGCGCTGGGCACAGACCTGGCCGGATGGGATGGCTTTTGGCAGCATGTGTTGGCGCGCGGCTTCGGCGGCGATATGTTCTACTACCACACGCTCGGCGCGCTGCTTACCCGGCTGCGCACGCTCTGCGATGTGCTGGCCTTCCAGTGGCAATGGCTGGTGCCGGTGGTGGGTGCGCTGGCCGCTCTGCTGATGCTGTGGCGGGCGCGTTGGCTGCTCTTTACGCTGGGCGGCGCCTTCGCGCTGCACACCCTGGTCGCGGCGGGCTATCGCGCGCCCCAAACGGTCGAGTACATGATACCGGCGTATCTCTGCCTGGCGCTCGCGGTGGGCTGGCTGGCCGGGTGGGTGTGCAGCGTCCACCTCTACCGGCCCCTCCGCATTATCCTCAGCGCCCTTGTCATCTTGGGCGGTGTGTTGAGCGCCGTCGCCACCCATCCCGGCATGGCCTACCGCCACGCGCACGAGGATACCCACCGCGTGGCGCAGTGCCTCCTTGAAGATACCCCCGCCGGTGCTGTGCTCCTGGCGAACTGGCATTGGTCTACGCCTCTGCAATACCTCCAACAGATCGAGGGCGCGCGTCCCGACGTCACGGTGGCTTACGTCTATCCCGAAGGCGCGGAGCCACTGCGCACAACCTGGGCGCGCCGCATCGAAACATATCTGTCTGAGGGACGCCCCGTGGTGGTGCAGAGCTACTACCCCGGCGCGCTGCCCGACCATTACTTCGAGCCGCAGCTCGACGGCCCCGGCTGGCTGGTCCGTACCACGCCGCGCCGTGCCGTACCGCCCGGTTTCCGGGCGCTGGATATTGCCTTTGAGGGCGGTTTAAGTCTGGCCGGGATGCGGGAAGCGCCGGACGCCGGGCAGAGCTACACGGTCGTGCTGGCGTGGCGTGTCGATGCGCCGACCGCACATGATATCACCGGCTTCGTCCATTTGGTGGATGCGCAAGGTCGGGTGCTGCGGCAAGACGATGTCTTGCTGTCCACGGCGGGCGCTGCGCCCGGCACGGTCATATTGACGCGCTACACGCTGGCGCGCCCGCCCACCGGCGCGCTGATGGCCGGGCTATACATTGCCGACGCCGAAGGGGTCACCGCGCTGCGCCCCCGCGCCGGCGGGGAGCGCGCCGCTCTGGGGGATATCGACGCGGCGGCGCAGACGGATGCCCTCTCCCCGCCCGGCGAGCATCCACGCTATACCGTCTTTGAGGATGGCTTGATCCTGACCGGCTATGACTATGACCTCTCGCTGCCGGGACGCGCGCGCCTCTACCTACACTGGGCTTACCGGGGTGCGGGCTGGGCCGATTATGACTTGACGCTCAGCCAAAGCGATGTGCTGTTGGATACGGCGCACTTCCGCGCCACGCCGGGCGCACACTTCAGCACCGCGCACGATATCGCACCCGACACAACACGGGTACGTCTGGCGCTCCAGGCCGGAGGCTGCCTATGCTTGCAGCGTGTGTTGGGGCCTTTCGGACTCGCGGTTGGCTATAGCACAGACCTGCCCGGCCCGCATCCCGGCGACCGTTATGTGCCGCTGGGGAACGGCATCGTGCTGACCGGTGCGGCGGTGCGTGCGCCGGTCCCGCTATCACCGGGCGCGGTGGTGGAAGTGACGCTGCGCTTTCGGTCGGCGTATCCACTGGCGGAGGATGATGTAGTTAAAGTGGATTTGATCGAGACGGGTTGGGCGTGGCGCGTCCAGAGCGACCACATCCCGGCCACGGGCGCGATACCCACGCTCAAATGGACGTGGGGCAGCCGGATCATCGACCGGCACCGCCTGACCGTGCCCGACCAAGCGACCGGGGAGGAGAGCGCGCGGCTGGTGCTGCTGTTGTATGACCACTTCACCGGGCGGCCTCTCCCCATCCTGGACCCCGCGCTTGCGGCCCAGGGCCAGACGCTCGGTATATGGACGAGTGATAGGTTACAATAGGGGCGCTGGACGAGGCACCGGCCCGCCCCCATTAACGTAGGCTTACGATGAAGATAATCCTTACGCACGAAAACGCCGACTTCGACGCCATCGCGTCACAGCTTGCCGCGCACAAGCTCGATCCCGACGCCGTGCCCATCCTGCCCCAAAAGATCAACCAGAACGTGCGCGCCTTCCTCAACCATTATCGCGATACACTGCCCTTTGTCCGGCGGGACGAACGGACACGCAGTGCCGTGACACACGTCACCATTGTTGATACTCAGAGCATACACACTGTAAAGGGGATGCGCCCGGATACCCGGATCACCTTTATTGACCATCACCCGCAGAAGCGCCCAATGCAAGACCACTGGCAGTTCGTCGGTGCGCCGGTCGGGGCAAACGTGACCCTGCTCGGCGAGCAGATGCAGGCGCGCGGCGACGTGACGCTCTCCCCGCTCGAAGCGACCCTGCTCCTGCTTGGCATATATGAGGATACCGGCGCGTTGGCCTATGGCACTACCACCCCGCGTGACCTCCGATGTGCGGCCTGGCTTGTGGAACAAGACGCCGACCTGGATGTGCTGCGTCGGTTCATATACGCACCGCTTAGCGATGCGCAGCACGCGCTGCTCGAACGTCTGCTAGAACACACCGAGACGCTGGAGATCGGCGGTCACAGGATAGCGGTTGCCACCGCCGCTGCACCCGACATCAAAGACGCGCTGGCCTCGATCGCAACCCGGCTGCGCGACCTGCTGGAACCGGCGGCGCTCTTCCTCCTGATCGCGCTCTCCAGGCATGTGCAGATGGTGGCGCGCAGCAACACCGACGACGTAGATGTCGCGGCGGTGGCGCACCATTTCGGGGGTGGCGGTCACAGCCGGGCAGCGGCGGCCTATGTAAAGGGCAAACCGTTGACAGAGGTCCATGCCGCGTTGCTGGAAGCGATCCCACGCGCAGTGCGGCCCCGTGCCACGGTCGCCGATATCATGTCGCACGGTGTGCAGACGGTGGACGTGGACGACAGCGCCGCCGAGGTCGAGGGGCGGATGCGGCGCACCGGGCACGAAGGCTACCCTGTGCTCGACCGGCAGCAGCTGGTGGGGCTGCTCACCCGGCACGCGGTAGACCGCGCCATCGACCACGGGCGCCCCGATACCCCCGCGCGTGAGCTGATGGAAAGCGGCAGCTTTACGGTGCAGCCCGGCGATACGATAGAATACCTCCATGCGCTGATGCAGCGCGCCGGATGGGGGCAGGTGCCGGTGGTTGACGACACGGGCACTCTGGTCGGCGTCGTCACCCGCACCGACCTCATCAACCGTGCGCAGTACATCGACAGCGATGCACGGCGTGCCCAGATCGTGCAGCAGCTCGAAGCGGCGCTCGCGCCCGGCACAATGCGCTTGATCCGCCGGGTGAGCGCGGCTGCCGAGATGATGGGGATGGGGGTATACCTGGTCGGGGGCTTTGTACGTGACCTGCTGCTGGGGCGGCCTATCCAAAACGATATTGACTTTGTGGTAGAGGGGAACGCCATCGTCCTTGTGCGAGAGCTGCGCGCGGCAGAGGGCGGCGAGTATCAATATCACACGCGCTTCGGCACCGCTAAGTGGATGTTGGACGCCGATATGTACGAGGGCGCGCCACGCACGATCGACTTCGTGACCGCACGCGATGAGTTCTATGAGCACCCCAGCGCGCTGCCCACCGTGCGCCACAGCTCGATCAAGCTCGACCTGCACCGGCGTGATTTCACGATCAACACGCTCGCGATCAGGCTCGCGCCCGCGCCGCTGGGTCGGCTGCTCGACTTCTGGGGCGGTGCGCGCGACCTGCAAAGCGGGCTGATTCGGGTGCTGCACAGCCTGAGCTTTATCGATGACCCCACACGGATGTTGCGCGCGGCGCGCTTTGAGCAGCGCTTTGGTTTCCATATCGAGCCGCGCACCCGCGAGCTGATCGGCAAGGCGCTCCCTTTGCTGCGTCGGGTGAGCGGCGCACGGCTGCGCCACGAGATTGAGGCGATCTTGGCCGAGGACCAACCGGAGCGCGTGCTGCGCCGGCTCGAC
>CAZJBO010000013.1:0-18101 GCA_964544075.1 uncultured Anaerolineae bacterium | reverse complement strand
AGGCGAGAGCATGACGATGGGGGGCTATACCTTGCGCTATGAGGGCATGACGCCTAAAATGACAAGCGACCCGGTGCAACTTGTCGCCAACGTCACCGTCTTTCGGGGCGACCGGCAGGTTGCGACGCTTACCCCCCGCCGTGACATTTACGCCGGTGGCGAGCAAGTGACACCGCCTAGTGTTTATAATACCGTCGGCGGTGATTTGTATACAATGCTGGCAAGCTGGGACCTTGAGGCAAAGACGGCCACGCTTAAGGCTTATCTGAACCCGTTGGTGGGGTTTGTGTGGTTGGGAGGGGTGATGTTGGTCGTCGGCGCGGTGGTGGCTGCCGTCCCGCCGCCCAAGCGCCCGGCACAGCAGAGCCGAGAGAAGGTTGCGGCATGACAACATACAAACGCTGCGTGTTCTGTGCGTTGGTTGTCCTAACACTGGCGCTGGGCAGCCGGACGGCGCCGGCTCAAGACGATGCGCTCCCCGTCACCGACGATGATGTGAACCGCATCGCCCGGCAGCTCTACTGTCCACAGTGCGAGAGCATCACCCTGGAGGTGTGCAGCACACCGGCTTGCATCACTTGGCGCAAGGAAATCCGCCAGCAGCTGGAAGCCGGTGCAACCGAGCAGGAGATCATTGATTACTTCGTGGCGCAGTACGGTCAGCGCGTCTTAGCGCAGCCCAACGATCCATTGATTAGCTTTCTGTTGGTGCTGATACCCGCTGCGGCGCTCGTGGCGGCGGGTGTGCTGGTGCTGCGGCAGTGGCGCAAAGCCCCCGCCGCGCCGCCGGTGAGCGATGCGCCCGGCATCACGGCAGATGTGGCAGATACTGATGACTATCGCGCCCGCCTTGAGCGCGAGCTTGACGAATCTCGTTAGAAGAGCCTTAAGGAGTACTCGTGGCGCAACCTGACCATGTAGACAATGTCGATGTAAAGCCGTATGCGGAAGGCGCTGCTCGTCGTTTCCCTCTGTGGGGATGGGGTGCGCTCGTTGCTGCATTGCTATTTCTGGCAGTATTGGCGTTGGCTTTGTACGATGCCAACAAGCCGCGTCCGCGAGTCGGCGAGCCGGCGCCCGACTTTACCCTAGAGATGCTGGACGGCGAAACTTATACGCTTTCGGCGCTGCGTGGCAAGGTGGTCTTGGTGAACTTCTGGGCCTCGTGGTGCGGGCCATGCAAAGGTGAGGCGCCGGGCCTCGAACAATTGTGGCAAGAGTATAAAGACCGCGACGTGGTCTTCATCGGCGTCGATTGGATCGACCCGGAAACCCTGGCACGAGAATATCTCGAAGACTTCGGCGTTACCTACCCAAACGGGCGCGACCTAGAACAAAAAATCGGCGATGCATACGGCGTGGAGGGCGTGCCGGAGACTTATCTCATCGGCCCGGACGGTCTGATAGACAAGTTTTATTGGGGACCGGTGAACTTCACCGATCTGCGCGCCCGCCTAGAGCGTTTGAGTGGTTCTTAGAGTATTAGTCAAAGAGGAGGTTTAATGCATACTTGGTCCGTTTTGTGTGCTCTAGTTATCGCGGCGGCTTCTGCCTATTTTGTGTTTATGCCCGTCATCCGCAAGCAAGCTGATCCGGCGGCAGCTTCTGCCCGTGCTGCGCAGCTCGAAACCCTGCTGGGAGAGCGCGACGCGATTTACGAGGCCATCCGTGAACTCGACTTCGACCACGCCACCGGAAAGATCATCGGCGAAGACCACGCCATGCGCCGCGAACAGTTGGCGCAGCGCGGGGTCGAGGTGCTGAAGGCAATTGACCAAATTAACGATAGTGTGTAACTTAAGGTATTTGGGAGTGTACTATCATGTTTACCCGCGTACGTTTAACTGTTTTTCTGGTTTTGAGTTTACTCGTTGCGAGTATGTTCTATGCCGGCGGTCTTTCTGCCCAGGAGGACGAACCCACCCCGTGGTTTGTGCTCTTGCTTAATAGCGAGACGAAAGAGATGGCGAAGGTCTACCTCGACGGGACGGTCGAGACATCCACCTTCCCGGTGCCCGGAGGCACAGATGTTGCCAAGACTTTCTCTGCCGACGGCAATTTGATGGCCCTGTCCGTATACGATGAGGCACGCGACGACAACTTTTTATATATCCACGACTTTTCAAGCGGCACCACATATGATTATGACATCAACGCTTCGATTGGTGCGTTTAGCCCCGACGGGACACGCTTTGTCTGCCAAATCAACTACTATCCCGGCGTGGAGGGTGCAGATGCCTCTCCGCCGGAGTGGGCGCTTTGGGTAATCGATGTCTCAAGCGGCGCAGTCGTGTATCAGATCAACGCCGATACGTTTGATATGGAAGAATATGGTTTGACGTATGGTGCCTTCCCCTACGTGTTTGACTTCCCCACCCCCGACGAGGTGATCTTCCTCGTGGCCCCCTCGACCGGCCCTTTGCCGGCCTACCGTTGGGTTCTCAGCACCAATACCTTCGAGCCGGTTGAGGCTTATGGCAAGATAGAGTTCCATGCGCTTGGCGACGAAAAGGTCTGGCTCGACGTCAGCGAGGATTGGCCGCTCGACGAAACACTGCCGATGTCTGGTTATCCTACGAACGCAGTGATGTACGCAAATGAGACCGACGAAAGCTACCTAATCTTCAGCGCACCAGCCGTCGGCAGCGTGGTCTTTATCAACGAGGGGCAGCAAATCGCCGTCTCCAAGCTCACTTACGACGCAGAAACGTATGAGATATTCACCGAATGGGTGGTGCTTGATCGTGATGGTACGGTCTCTCCCTTGATGTGGGTGGGTGACGGATATCATAGGCCTATCAACGCACCGGGAGGCTATCTGGAGATGCTGGCTTCAGAGTCTGTGCAAACCGTCGTCTACCATCAAATGGAAACCGGTGATGCAACCGAACTGTGGCGGGCTGAGGGCAGCGGATGGCGTGTGATGTGGTCTCCGCCGGTGCAGGCCGAAGACCTCGAACCGTTCGCGCCGCTCTATCTCACCGATTAAGCCGGGCGCAAGTCTCGGATGATCGAAACGCGCAAGCTGGTAAAGACTTTCGGGATGCGTGCCGTCTTGCGCGGCGTCGATCTCAGCATAGCTGACGGTGAGTTTGTGGCGCTCTTCGGCCCAAACGGTTCGGGCAAGACCACCTTAATGCGCATCCTTGCAACCCTAAGCCGTCCCAGCGCCGGCGTCGTACGTGTTGGCGGGCGCAGCCTGCCGAGACACTCCGACGCGGTGCGGCGGCGGCTTGGGGTTGTTCTGCATCAACCGCTGCTCTACGGCGACCTGACCGCCGAGGAGAACCTCACCTTCTTCGCGCGCATCTATCATCTCGATAATGTCTCCGGACGCGCTGCCGCCATGCTGAAGCGCATAGGGTTGACCGCCCGCGCGCAAGACCCCGTGCGCACCTTCTCACGCGGGATGCAGCAGCGCCTCTCAATTGGACGTGCCCTCCTCCACGACCCCGACATTTTGTTGTTCGACGAGCCATACACCGGCCTGGATAACGAGGCTGCCGCGTTGCTCGATGCTCTGTTGCAAGAGATCGTCTCCGACCGTCCCCGTACTATCTTGTTGGTGACGCACGACCTTGCGCGCGGCTTGGCGCACGCCGACCGGGTTGCCATCCTCAAGGGCGGCAAGGTTGTCTATACTGCGGCGCGTGCTGCCTTCGACGGTGTGGCGGATTTCACCGCCCTGTATGCGCGCGTCACGGGTGCGGACGGGAGGGCATGATGAAGCACCAAACGCCTTTCCTCAAAGCGGTTGTCGCCATCGTATGGAAGGATTTGCGCGCCGAACTGCGCAGCCGCGAACTCGTCAGCGCGATGTTGATGTTTGCCATCCTATCGGTTGTGATCTTTAGCCTGGCGCTCTCGCTCGACCGGCAGGCGCGCCGTGAGGTGATCGCGGGGGTGCTTTGGGTGACACTGGCCTTCGCCGGGACGCTGGGCTTCAACCGCGCGCTGAGCCAGGAGCAAGATCGCGGCTCTTTCGATGCGCTCTTGCTCGCGCCCATAGATCGGAGCACCTTGTTCTTCGGCAAGATGGTCGGTAATGTGTTGACGGTATCGGCGGCGCTGGTGCCGTTGTTTACCGTCTTGTTTGGTGTGAGTCTGTTCGAGCCGGCGCTGTTGCCGGTCCTTGTGTTGGGCACGGTGGGCTTCGCGGCGGTGGGGACCCTGCTGGCCTCGATGACGGTGCACGCACGGGGGCGCGAGATGCTTTTGCCGATCGTGCTGCTGCCGGTGGCTTTGCCGCTGATTATGGCGGCAGTGAACGCAACGCGCGGCATTCTCGGCGGCGAGCTGGCCGAAACCTGGGCGCTCTGGCCGATGGTTCTGCTCGCCTACGATATTGCATTTATGGCGATGGCATACATGTTATTCGATTTTGTGGTGGAGGAATAACGCTTACGGCGCCACTGCTCTAGGCGCATCACAAGCGGTAGGTTCTCTTTGCCAGCCCGTACACACAGTCGCGCGCCATAGCTTGTGCGTCGTCCATATCGATAATGCTGCGCAGCACCAGCCCGGCAAGCCAATTGCAGGCCGCGCGTCGCCATACATCGTGCCGCGCCGGTATCGATGGGAAGGCGCGGGTATCATCGTTAAACCCGGCGGTATTGTATAAGCCGGCGGTCTCGATCACCAGGTCGAAGTAGCGGCGCATCCCGTTTAAGCTATCGTGAAACCACCAGGGCGGCCCCAGCCGTAGCGCAGGGTAGTGTCCGGCCAGAGGCGCCAGCTCGCGCGCATAGTTGGCCTCGTCTAGGGTGAACAGCACCAGCTGTAAGCGTGGGTCGTTGCCGTGTGCATCCAACAAGGGGCGTAGACCGCGTGTGAACTCGCCCTGTACGGGGATGTCGGCGCCCCGGTCGCGGCCAAAGCGCGCGGCGATCGCACGGTTATGGTCGCGGTATGCCCCGATGTGCAGTTGCATCACCAGCCCATCTTCAATGCTCATGCCGGCCATCTCTATGAGCATGTGCCCGGTGAAGCGGGCCGCGTCGTTGGCGTCTGTTTTGCCGCGCAGCGCCCGGTCAAAGATCGCTTCCGCTTCGGCCTGTGTCAGTCTGGCGGTGTATGATGTAAGCGCTGCATGGTCGGTGGCGGTGGCGCCCATCGTCTTGAAGAAGGCCCGGCGTTCTTTCAGGGCCGTGATAAAAGCCCCGTAGCCCTCAACCGTAATGCCCGATACGGCACCGAGCGCGTTGATGTTATCGCGCCAGCCTTCGGTGTCGATGTTGACGACGGCGTCAGGCCGGAAGGTTGGGCGGATTTGTCCCGGCCATCCTGATGCGCGTATGGCCTTATGCGCATCGAGTGTATCGGTTGCGGCATCGGTCGTGCAGAGCACCTCGATGTTGAAGCTCTCGTATAGTGCGCGTGGCCGGAATGCCGGGCTTGCCATCCGGTCGATGATCTGATCGTATATGTCTTGTGCGGTCTTGCTTGTCAGTTTCTCTTCAATGCCGAAGACCTCGTTAAGCTCGTGGTCGAGCCATATGCCGGTCGGTGTGCCTCGGAATAGGTAGAAGTGGTCGGCGAAGGTTTGCCATATCTTACGGTGGTCTTGCTCGACCGGTGTGCCATCTTGCGTCGGCACGCCGAGTGCTTCGAGCGGGACGCCTTGTGAATACAACATGCGGAAGACATAGTGGTCTGGGATGATGAGCATCTCGGCAGGTGTGCCGAAAGCGTAGTCGGGGTCGGCGAACATGCGCGGGTCTACGTGTCCGTGCGGGCACAGTAGGGGGAGGTCGGTGATGGATTCGTACAACTCTAACGCGGCAGCCCTCACCTCTGGGTTGGGATCGAAGTAGCGGTCTACTGGTAGCGACATTGCGTGTTGCTCCTCATCGATTGATCGGGCTTTCTCTCCAGCTGTGTGCGGCTTCTAGCAGCGCGTCGATGTTGGCCGCCGGTGTGCCCGGCGATACTCCGCCGCCAAATGAAAGTATCATGCCGCCGCCCGGCGCGCCTCTATCCAGGCAGCTGTGCGCCCATTGTCTCACCTCTTCCGGCGTGCCGTGTACCCCCATGCTAAGCGGCGGGACGTTGCCCATCAATGCAACCCGATGTCCCATCTCCGCCTTGACCTTGTCGATATCGGTCTCGTGGCTGAAGTTAAACACATCGAAGTTAGCCTCTGCCAGGCTCTTCAGGAGGTGCGGGCAGGGTGTGTCGTTATGGTAGATGCGGATCAGCCCCTCGAACTCGTCAAAGATGCGTCGCAGATGTGGGTGTATGAGTGTTTCGTAATGATCTTTCGACACCATGCCGACCACGTCGTCGAGCAGCATGATGCCTTCAGGTTCTTGTAGGCTCTCCAACTGTGCGTGCAGCCAGCGGATGATCGATGTGGTGATGACGTCCAGAATCTTGGTCACGCGGTCCGGGTTCATCGCCATCTCCAGCATTAGCGGTGTGATGCCCACCAGCCAAGACATGACGGTCATCGGCCCGCGTGCGCATACCATCCTGATGCCCAACCCCTCGGCGTGCAGACGTGTATCCATTGCTTCATACATGCGCAGCACCAGCGGCATAAGCCCATCGGTCTGAGGGTTGACCGCTTGTATTGCCTCTGCCCAGAAGGTGACATCGGTGACAAGCGGTTCGATAGAGGGGGGACTATCGGGATGAAAGCGCATCTTGACGCCAAATGCCGAAGGTTCGGCGGCCATGCCATACTCCACCCAAAAGCCCGGTATCCATACCGCGCCGGGGAAGCGTTCTCGCAGTCCTTTGTTGATCGCGAGCCACTTCTCAGGGAAGATGTAGTAGTCGCGCGTGTCGATGCCGGCATAGCCGGGCAGCCAGGGGCTGTCTACGATGAGGGCGACCGGGACGCGCGCCGGGTTGCCGCGTTGCGCTGCCAGCTTGAAGTATTCCCAACCGGACATTAATACGCTCCATATTCTTGTAGGGCTTCCCACATCGCGACAATATTCTGAGGGGGTACGTCGGCTTGGATGTTGTGCACAGTGTTGAACACATAACCCCCGCCGGGCGCGAGCGCTTCTATGTTGCGCCGCACGTCATCTTTGACCGCGCGCGGTGTTCCGTGTGGCAGCACTCCCTGGGTATCTACCCCGCCTCCCCAGAAGACTAACGCATCGCCGAACGTGCGCTTAAGTGCGGCAGGTTCCATGCCTGTGGCTGCAATATGCACGGGGTTGAGTATATCGGTGCCGATCTCGATATAGTCGGGGATAAGCGGGCGCACGTTGCCGCAAGAGTGAAAGAACTGTCGGGTGTGTGGTGCGAGTTCCTTGATCCGCGCAAACAGAGTTTTGATGCGCGGCTTTAGCTGGGTACGGAACATGTCAGGTGATATGAGCTGTGATTCTTGTGTGCCGTAGTCGTCCGCGTAAGTCACCACGTCCACCACGTCGGCGAGCTGCGGCAGGGCCATCTCCCAAAATGCGAGCTTAAGTTCAAGCATTTTGTCGAACAGTGCGCTTGTCAGTTGTTCGTTCATCGCCATCATCATCAAGCAGGTGTCCATCCCGATAATGCGTTGTGCCATCTCGAAGATGCCGGCGAAAGGGTCCTTGATTACGACGGCGTAACCCTCGGCGCGATAGCGTTCGGCTTGCGCACGCAGCCCGGCAATGCGTTGTGGATCGGCCATATCGGGCCAGACGTGCTTCTCGACATCTTCTATCGTTACGCTCATATCGGGCAGCGGCAGTTCGATGATGCTATAGTACAGCCCGTCAGGTCTGGGGCGGCGATGCGTGATACCCCACTCGTCGTGATAGACCCAATATTCCCCGGCATCTTCTTCGGTCACGTTCCAGTTGTGGCTGTTTAGTGGAAACAGTCCGCGCGTGTCCACGCCCAACCGTGTGATAAGATCGTCGTCGGGCAGGGCGAGCTGCTGGATCGAATCGCAGAGCGTTACATCGATGGACGGCAAGCCCAGCGCGTCGCGGAGGTTGCGATAGGCGATGGCATGAATGCCGGTGACCTGCACGCTTCCCAGGTCAAAGGGGATGCGGTCTGGCTCTTGGTGGTTTAGTGTCGTCAGTACCCGTTCGCGTGAGTTCATATTCTTTCTGTCCCGTCTTGACCTCAGGTTGATGCGACAAGTTGTTTCGGTAAATCGGGCGGTCCGCTGATCGGCATCCACATCGGGCCGGTATGCCCGCGTGCATAAAGCACCGCGTTTGTGTCTGGCGGGGTGGGTGTCTAGATACCGGCCAGGCTGAGTTCCTCCGACCGGTGACAGGCTGCCCAATGGTCCTTGCCGAGTTCGCGCCATTCTGGGACCTCGCGTGCGCAAATGTCCTTTGCATAACGGCAGCGTGGGTGGAACTTACAGCCGGGCGGTGGGTTCGATGGGCTGGGCACGTCACCTTCCAGCAAGATGCGCTGTCTCATCTGGTCGGGATCGGTTGAGGGCACCGCAGAGAGCAATGCTTCGGTGTAAGGGTGGCGCGGCTGTGCATAGAGTTCCTCTGCCTGTGCCAGTTCTGCGATGTTGCCCAGGTACATCACCGCCACTCGGTCGCTGATGTGTTCGACAACCGAGAGGTCGTGTGCGATGAAGAGGTAGGTTAAGCCGAATTCCTTTTGCAAGTCTTCGAGCAGGTTGAGCACCTGAGCCTGTACCGAGACATCCAGTGCCGAGACCGGCTCGTCGGCGACGATGAGCCGAGGGTTTAGGGCCAGCGCGCGCGCGATGCCTATGCGTTGGCGTTGGCCGCCGCTGAAGGCATAGGGGTAACGGTTCATATGTTGCGCCTTGAGGCCGACCGCCTCCAGCAGTGTGCGGACACGTGTCCTTAGCTCGTCCCCTTTGACGATGCCGTGAATCTGCAGAGGTTCCCCCACAATATCCATCACGGTCATGCGCGGGTTTAGCGACGAGAACGGGTCTTGGAAGATCATCTGCATCTCGTGGCGGTAGGAACGCAAATCTCGTGCGCTGAGCTGGGCAAAGTCTACGATCTGATCGCCGTTTTGCATGTACATCGCGTCGCGGCTCCGGTTGCGTATATGCACGCGCAGCTTCGACAGCTCCTCCGAGAAGCCCGCGCTTTCGTAGTAGAGCACCTTGCCGCTCGTTGGCTTGATGGCGCGGAGGATGCAGCGCGCGGTTGTGCTCTTACCACATCCGCTCTCTCCCACCAAGCCCAGCGTCTCGCCCCTCTTCACATAGAAGCTCACGTCGTCAACCGCTTTGACATAGCCGACCTTCTGCCGGAAGAAGCCCTTTTGAATCGGGAAGTATTTCTTCAGGTTCTGAACGTCTAAGATGATCTCGCTCTCGTGCGGCGCATCAAGGCGTTCGTCGTTGTTGCTGTCGGGTCCCATGTGATACTTGTTCCATTTGTTCTAGGTATATAAGGCGCAGCGGACCATATGCCCCGGCTCCACTTCGGCCAGCGGCACAACCTCTTTGCACGCGGGGCGCTTCGGCACAGGGCAGCGTGGATAGAAGGCGCAGCCGCGTGGCACCGAGAAGGGGTCGGGGACGGTGCCGGGGATCGGTGTCAGGCGTGTTTTGCGGCCCAGCTTCGGGATAGAGCGCATCAGCCCCACGGTGTAGGGGTGCAAGGGGTGGTGAAAGATGGTGCGCACCTTGCCGCTCTCGACGATACGGCCCATATACATCACGTCCACCCGGTCGGCTGTCTCGGCGATGACGCCCAGGTTGTGGGTAATCATGAGGATTGCCATACCGAACTCGTCTTGGAGCGACTTCATCAGCTCAAGCACCTGGGCCTGTATGGTGACATCAAGCGCGGTAGTTGGCTCGTCGGCGATGAGGAGCGCGGGGTTACATGTGAGCGCCATCGCAATCATGGCGCGCTGCCGCATCCCGCCGGAGAACTGATGTGAGTATTCATTGAAGCGCTGCGGGGCGTTGGGGATGCCTACTTGCTCTAGCATGTGGATAGAGCGCTCTTTGGCCTCTTCCTTACCCACATTTTGGTGGAGCATTACCGCCTCGGCGATCTGGTTGCCGACCGTGTACACCGGCGAGAAGGAGGTCAACGGTTCCTGGAAGATCATCGCGATCTCGTTGCCCCGGATACTGCGGATCAGCTCGCCTTCAGGGTCGATGTGGGCAAGGTCGAGCGGTGGCTTGCCGTCGCCCCGGTCGAAGAGTATCTTCCCCTCGACGATGCGGCTGGTTTTCTTCGGGAGCAAGCGTAGGATGGAATATGCTGTCACGCTCTTCCCGCTGCCCGATTCTCCGACCAGACCCAGTGTCTCGCCCGGCCTGATCTCAAGCGATACGCCATCTACGGCGCGGACTTCGCCATCCAGGGTATCAAAGTAGGTCTTGAGGTTTTCGACGCGCACGATCGCGCGTTGCGCATGAGGTGATGCCATGTTGTTACACCGTATAGGGGTCGGATGCATCGCGCAGCCCATCGCCGAGGAAGTTGAACGCAAGGATGGCGATGGCTATAGCGAGCGCCGGCGTGAATACCCAGGGATAAAGCGCGATTGATTGGATGTTCTGAACTTCTTTCAGCAGCACGCCCCAGCTGGTGATGGGAGGGCGAAGCCCCAGCCCCAAGAAGCTCAAGGCGGTCTCGGCAAGGATCATAGCCGGCATCGCCAGGGTCGCAACGACGATGATGTGGCTAAAGGTGGCGGGGATGAGGTGGCGGAAGATAATGCGGGCGTCGCTTGCGCCGGCGAGCTTCGCCGCCGTGATGTATTCTTCGCCGCGCAAGGTCAAGACCTTGCCGCGCAGCTGGCGTGCCAGCCAGGTCCAACCGATCAACGAGAGGATGAGCGTCACGACAAAGTAGGTCCGCACGGGCGGCCAATGGGGAGGGACTGCCGCCGACAGCGCCATCCACAAGGGGATCGCGGGGAAGGAGCGCACAAGCTCGATCAGGCGTTGGATCAGGTCGTCCACCCAGCCGCCGTAATAGCCGGAGACGACGCCTAAGACCGACCCAAAGCCCAGGCTCATGAGCACGCCGAACAGACCGACGGTGAGCGAGACTTGGCTTCCGTAGATCACGCGCGAGAACATATCGCGGCCTTGTCGGTCGGTGCCCAGGATGGCGATGATGCCGCCGGGGGCTTGGAACAAGTGGATGTCGGTTTCGATCAGCCCAAACAGTTTGTAAGGTTCACCATGCGCGAAGAATTTGATGGGGATAATCTCGTCTTTGTTGGTCTTGTAGATGCGTTTGAGGTTTTCGTCGAAGTCTGATGTTGTGCCGTAGACAAAGGGCTGGAACTTGCCGTCGTGGAATAGGTGGATGCGTTGGGGGGGCATGTAGATGTACGAGCCGAAGCGCGTCGAGAGCGCATAGGGTGCGACGAAGCTGCCGAACAACGCTATCAGATAGTAGCATAAGATCACGATGCCGCCGATGATCGCCACCTTGTTGCGGATGAACTTACGCCAGATCAGCTGCCACTGCGAGGCGCCGTATATAGATTCGAGCGTTTTAGCGTCCAGGGTGCCGGTGGGTTCGGCTGCCTCGAACTCTTCAAAGCCTTTGCCCGATGCGGCCAGCTCTTCGTATAGTGCAAACAGGTCTTGGGAACGGGTTTCTAGATCGCTCATGAGTATACAATCCTCGGATCGGCCCAGGCCAACGCAATATCGGCAATGAGGTTAGAGATCATCAAGAGCATACTCATGAAGAAGAGGAAGGTGCCGGCGAGGTACATATCCTGGCTGAGCAGCGCGCGCAGCAGGAGCGGGCCGGTGGTAGGGATCGAGAGGACGATGCCGACAATTGTCGACTCGGAGATGATCTTGGGCACTTCCATTGCCATTACGCTAATCAGTGGGTTGATGGCAACACGTACTGCATACTTATTGACAACCCGGCTTTCCTTTAGGCCCTTCGCGCGTGCCGTTACGATATATTGTTGGCCCATCACGTCGAGCAGGTTCCCCCGCATGATGCGTTGCAGCTGTGCTGTGCTCGCCAGGGCAAGGATGATGGCCGGTGGTATGAGGTGGAGGAGATAGTCGCCGATTTTTGCCAGGCTCAAGGGTGCGTCGGCGTATTCGAGGGATTGAGTGCCGCCGACCGGGATGCGCAGCACTATGATGCCTAAGAACATCCAGATCAGGGCCAAGAGGAAGCCCGGCAGCGATAGGCCGAGGAAGCCGATGAAAGAGAATAAATGGTCGCCGAGCGAGTATTGGTGCCGGGCCGAATAGATGCCGATGGGTACGGCGACCAGCACCATGAACACCAGCGATAGCCCCCCGACCAGGATGGTATATGCCATCCGGTTGAGCACCAACGGCAAGACCGGGCTGTTCCACTCTAGAGACCATCCAAAGTCGCCGCGTGGCCAGCCGGAAACCCAACGGAAATATTGCACCGTCAGCGGCTCGTTCAGGCCGTAGCGCTCTTGCATCATCTTGACCGTTTCCTTGTCTTGGCCGCCGCCGGTCTCGGCGATCTCGGCTTGCAGGGTTGTAAAGAAGTCGCCCGGTGGCAGTTGAATGATGATGAATGTCACGATACTTACGATAATCAAGGTGGGTATCATGCCCAAGATGCGCCTGAAAATGTAGGTTAGCATGGTTTAGAAACCTTCGCGCAGTTTGTGCCCGGTGATAGAAACGCGCGTTTCGCGTCAAAGTTGTGTATGTGGGGAGGGGCTTGTGCGCCTTCCTCCCCACACCTATCTTATAGAAGAACCTTTATTCTTGGTCCATCCAGAACTGTGGAGGGTCTTGTGTGCCGGGGGTGAAGACCAGCCAGTCCGACGTATGGTTTTCCATAACGTTGTGGAAGTGATCGCTCACGATCACGAGGCCGGGGGTCTGGCCCACCGTGCCGATGCTGAACAAGCCTTCGGTTGCCTTCCTGACGATATCCTTTGCGATGGCAAGTTGTTCGTCGGGGTCAACGCTGGCTTTGTAGGCATCGTATAGATCCATCACCTCTTTGAAGTGCTCCGGCGGTTCTTCGCCGAGTTCGCCGCCGCTCTTATACCAGATGCCGAAGGCCGGCCCCATCCAGGAACGGTCATCGAAGGGGAACTGGTAGATCGGGTCAACCATCGGGACCAAGCCACGGTCGGTCTCCCAGGTGGCGATCATGACTTCGTTGGAGGTGGCGCGCGGCCAGTAGATGTCGCGCGACATTGTTTCGAGCACGGTCTTGAGGCCGATGGCGTTCCAGTTCTCGGTCACGAGTTCGAGCGTGTCCATCGTCGCGCCCGATACCGAGTCGGTGGCCTCGATGATGAGTTCGACCGGGTTGCCGTCGGCGAAGGTGTAGAAGCCATCGTCGCCTTTGACCAAGCCGGCCTCGACCAACAGCGCCTCGGTCCTCTCCGGGTCGTATTCGGCATAGTAGGTCTCGATATCCTCTTGGAAGAGCGGCGAGTCGCGTACAACCGTGATGGTGCGCGGGACGCCCTGGTTTAGGTGGGCGACGTTGTTAATCATATCGCGGTCGATGGCGAGAGAGAGCGCTTGCCGGAACGCAAGGTTCTGGAGCAGTGCGCGGTATGCCGGGTCGTCGTAGCTCTGGTTGGGGAAGAGCGTAACGCTGGAGGCTTGCGCGGTATCCCACAACAGGGTGTGGTATCCGCCGGCTTCGGCGTTCTCTTGATAGACGGTGTACTGCGAGAAGTTGATGCGGCGGTGCTGCATATCCAGGTCACCGGCGATCGCCATGAGATTGACCGCTTCGTTATTCTCGACGAGCGTGTAGTGGATGCGGTCGATGTAGGGCAGTTGGTTGCCTTCGGTGTCAACCTTCCAGTAGTAGGGGTTGCGCTCGGCGACCATCTCGGTCCCGCCGGCTTCCCATTCTGCCACCTTCCAGGCATACATCACGGGCAGTTCGGTGTTGAAGTTGAAGGCTTTTTCTTCGAACATCTCATAGGTTGCTTCGTCGTTGTACTTGGGGTGATATTGTTCGAGGTAGTGGCGGGGCGCGAAGAACCCAAAGCGCTCGAAGCCCAGCGGCCATTGGCAGCCGTGGAAGGCCAGGCCCACCGATTCGGCGAGGCCGTTGGGACCGGCGAACTTGAGTGTGAGCGTCAAGTCGTCGATCTTCTCGATCTCCATTGGCTCGCCGTCGACGACCCATTCGGAGTGTGGGGCCGATGTGATATTCTCGTCGTTTTCGATATCCTCCCACCAGAAGATGACGTCATCAACCGTGAAGGGTTCGCCGTCGGACCACTTGAGGCCCTCGCGGAAATACAGGGTGAGCGCGGTGCCATCTTCCGACCATTCCCAAGCCTCGGCCAGGCCGGGCTGGATGGGGTCGGAGGGGATGCGCGGCCAGCGGAGCACCGACTCATAGATGAGGCGGCCCAGGGAGTGGAAGTCTTTGACGCCGAGGAAGGCCCGGTGCCAAGTGCCACCGTATTGCCCGACCGATTCCACCGGGACGACAACCAGCGGGTTTTCCGGCAGACGCTCGGCTACCGGCGGCAGCTCGCCGGCTGCGACCATTTCGGCCAACATGGGCGCTTCGTTATATCCTTCATCATCTTGTGCAAGCGTGGGTACGATGGGCACGAGTAGGGATAGAAGGATGAGCAAAACTATAGAACGCTTTAGCATGTGAGTCTTCTCCTCAATTTTTAGTTTACTGCAAGGTAGCGAAACGTTGCATTGAGCATTGGTGTAGACACTTTTCTGCGATAGGCACCTCCTGGCTAAGCTGTAACCCGGTGTCTAGAGACGGCTATGCGCTCTCTCGGACGATCAATTCCGGCTTAAAGATCACTTCGTGCGGCGCCGTTTGTTCTGTTTTGGCGTCTGATGCATTGTCCTCACGCAGACGGTGTAGCATCATATTCATTGCAGTCATCCCGGCGCGCCGCTTTGCCTGACGGATAGTTGTCAGTGCGGGGGATACCAGGCGGGCCATCAGGATGTCGTCAATGCCGACGAGCGCGATCTCTTCGCGGATGCGCTTCCCCATGGCTTTTAAGGTTTGTAGGGCGCCGATTGCCATGAGGTCGTTATATGCCAGTACAGCGGTCACATCGGGGTGTTTTTGCAGAACCTGTCGGATCAGCGCGCGCCCGCTGTCTAAATAGGGTGATCCTTCGAAGAGCAGTTCGTCACCGTCGGGGATGGCGGCTTCGGCCAATGCGCGGCGGTATCCTATGACCCGTTCGCTCCGGCTGAACGAGGTGTGTTGCCCTCCCATGAAGCAGATGACACGGTGGCCTTTTTCTAAAAGGTATTGTGTGGCCAGATAAGCGCTCATCTGGTCGTCGTTGCGCACCACATAGGGGTGTGGGGTGGGGAGTTGGCGGTTGAACAACACGATGTTGGGGTTGCCCCGGATGATCTCTGTCAGGGTTGCGTCGTCAAGGCGTGACCCCGCAAGGATGATGCCATCGACCCCGTGGTCTTCTAGCGACGCGATCGCGGCTTGCTCGCGTGCCGGGGATTCGACGATATTGCAGAGGAAGACGCGGTAATCGTTCTGATGTGCGAGGTCTTCTACCCCACGCACCACGTCGGCATAGAATGGGCTGGTGATGTCGGGGACGATCAGGCCGATGACGTTAGTACGCTGCCGGGCCAGCGCTTGTGCCACGCGATTAGGTCGGTAGCCGAGGCGTTCGATCACCGATGAGATGCGGTCGCGTGTCTCCGGGCTTACCTCGCCTTTGCGGTTCATGACGCGCGAGACGGTCTGAGACGAGACGCCGGCTTCTCTGGCGACATCTGCTAAGGTCACACGTCCATGTCTCTTCATGTTCTATCTATTGCCTTTGTCGTGTGGATTGCTGCCGTTAGCGCTCACGTGAGCGCTCATAGCCAATATAGTGCAAAAATTCTCAATTGTCAAGGGTCTCTAAAGGGCATTGTGGGGAGGCGGTCCGCCGGACGCCTAAAGCTCAAAGCCCCCACAGAGAGCAGGTGAACGGATGCCCCGGTGGATGGGTACCAATTCTCGTACTATCCTTAGTTTGTAACAGTTTGCATCTAAGCAAAAGAAATGGTACATTGAAACTAGTTGAAATTAGGTTTGTTTTTTCTAACTTAATCAGGGAGAACCGCAAGCAATGGCCGAGAAAATACTGGTCATCGATGACGAGGAAACCACAGTACAGCTTATCACCATTTTGTTGGAGCGCCGTGATTACGAGGTAGTCAAGGCCTACCGCGCCGAGGACGGCTTGCGCAAGGCTTACCGCACGCATCCCGATTTGGTTTTGCTGGATATTATGATGCCCGATATGGACGGGTGGGAGGTTTGCCGCCGCTTGCGCGAGCTTTCGGATGTGCCGATTATCTTCCTGACCGCGCGTAGTGAGATACGCGATGTGGTGCGTGGCCTTGAGATGGGCGCGGATGACTACATTGTAAAGCCCTATGATAACGAAGAATTGGTCGCACGCATCAAAGCACACTTGCGCCGTGCGCCCAGCCCGGAGGTATCCGAAGAACTGGCATTTGATGGTGGAGACTTCCGCATCAACTTCCTCAACCGCGAAGTGCGGGTGCGCGGGCGCACAGTGCATCTGACGCCGAAGGAGTTTAACCTCTTGGGTGTGTTGGTGCGGAATGCCGGGCGGGTGATTACACGCACCGACCTGGTGACCGAGGCGTGGGGTGCAGAATATGCCGATGCGATTGACAGCCTCAAGCTGTATATCCACTATCTGCGCCAGAAGATCGAATCTGACCCACAACGCCCGGCGTACATCTTGACCTCACGCGGGGTGGGCTATCGCTTCGCCAACCGTTGAGGTGTAAGGGAATTAGGGCGCACGCTTTACATCGTGCCCTGTCCGTTTTGTAGCGCCGCGCCGCAGAAGGTGCAGTGCATCTCGCCCGCATCGCTCCAGCTTAGCTGTTCAGGCGTAAGGACCGCCCCGCAAGTCTCGCATTTAAAGAGACGTGGTGTGTTATCGCCTACCCCCTGCATGATGATGCGCAAAGGGCGGTCTAGGAGGTCGGCGATGGCGGCGGCGGCTTGCACCGGGGCGGAAGGACGGATGGTGCTCTCGTTCACCATGTGACTTAACATAATCACTTCGTCACCGGCTTGCAGGAACAGCATCCACTCTGCCATGTTATCCCCTGGAGTAAGGTTGCGCACAACAACAGCGTCGATGGTTTTGAGCGGGATGGGCGGGCGCGCTCTCCGGCGGAATATGCGCAGCCAGTGTCCCAAAGCAATGAAGTAATAGAGGTTGCCACGCTCTTTGTGGATGACGATATCGTTTGTGCGCAACACTTTCCGTGCCTGCCATAAGCTCATCACGGCAAGCACCAGCATTAGCCCCAAGCCCACAAGCGGCAGCCAGCTTTGATGTACTTGGGCATAGGGCGTGTTGATAGAATGGGATGAGACGAAGCCAAACACCGCGCTCAAGACCAGATAGAAGACCGCTTGTACAATCTGAGAGAACATCCATTTGCCCGTATAGGTCAGGCGCAGTCCGCCGGGCATAGTCCGCAGCAGTTGGTTGGGCAAGACGACGGGCAGGCTGTAGGGCACATTAGGCGGGGCGGGGCGGGGCGGGGCAGCGCCGCCGCCGTCCGGTGCTGTGCTGCGGATAATGCGCAAGGGGCGGCCCAACGCGCCGGCCAACGCACGCGCAATATGTTGTGCCTGTGTGCTATATGCCGGGGCCAGCGATGCCGGGAAGCGTGTGACTTCACACCAGCGCGTTCGGTCGCTCGTGGCGTCCAGACGCAGCTGTATCCCTAAAATCCAGCACCGCTCGCCAGCCGCCCAGCCGGTAAGCACCTCTTGCACCTGGTCGGTGGACAGCCAGCTTTGACCGGGGAGGCTGCGTGATCGACCAAAATCTTTGTGGTAAAAAAGAACGCCCTCGTTACAGGGTACCTCAAGCAGGGTTTGGCGCTGGAAGCCATCGAGTATGACCAAGCGCCACGTACCGTCCTCTTGTAACTCTACTATCTGGTTGTTTGATGTGGCAATTTCTTCCATTCAAGTCCATTCTGTTCTGGGTGTGTTTCGATGCATCCCCTAAAGTCTACCGCTTCTGCGCAGTTGCGCCAGTCTTCTTACCGTGTACAATGATGCCGTGTTTTTTCATATGAAGCTGGAGGCGTTTTGTGTCGGCACAGATCAATAACAATCCATCGGACCCGCGTTTGGCCCGTCCCGGCAGTCGTGGCTGGATAGAGGTTATCTGCGGCA
>CAZJBO010000012.1:0-18357 GCA_964544075.1 uncultured Anaerolineae bacterium | reverse complement strand
GAGGGCGAGGCACTGGCTTCGCTCGAAGGACACATGGGAGGGATAGAATCGGTGGCATGGTCACCGGATGGCCGCACGCTGGCCTCCGGTGGTTGGGATGGTACGGTACGGCTGTGGGGCATCCCAGCAGAAACTGAAACGACAGCAGCCGAGGAAGCCCCAGCCGCCGAGACCGAAGAACCGGAGCCGGAGATAGAGTGTGTCATCGGCGCAGATAGCAGCGTCAATATGCGCAGTGGGCCGGGCACAAACTATGATGTAGTTGGCACGCTTGGTGCAGGGCAAGCGATAGATGCAGATGCCCAAGCCACCGGCACAGATTCCTTTGTGTGGTGGCACCTCGATGTGGATGCTTGGGTGCGCGTTGATGTAGTGAGCGAGACCGGCAACTGCGAGGCGCTGCCGATCTACGAGCCATGAGTTGGTAACATCAATCCGTAGCCTCGACTATGGGGGACGCCATACATTTTGTATCCAACCTTGCCACTGTGATAAACTGAGGTCACAATCTTGCAAGCATTGTCGCGCTCGTTATACTCGTTAACCACACCTTTAAGGAAGCGCGCTTGAGGAAGAAGAAAGCCTATGCAAACCACAACCGGTCGTTTGGTTACCCTGATCGTTGCCCTGATGCTGCTCCTATCACCCATAGAGCACATCAATGCGCAGCAAAGCGAACCTCTCCAAATCACCGTACAAGATGTTGAAAGCGAAGGCTTCCCCTACGTCACCGCCTATGCCACCATCACCGATGGGCGCGGCATCCCCATCGAAGGACTCGCCGCCAGCGCCTTCATCCTCAGCGAAGACGGTCAGCCGGTAGACGATGCCGATATCTCCGTCAGCCCATCCGCACGCCTCGACCGCCCGATATCTCTGGTGCTTGCGCTCGACATCAGCCACAGCCTGGGCGAAGACGGCGTGACAGGCGTGCGCAATGCGGCTCTTGCCCTGCTCGAAAACCTCCCGCCCGACGCGCGCGACCGCATCGCGCTGGTGACCTTCGGCAACCCCAACCCACAGAGCATCACCGTGCTAAGCGACTTCACCGACGACCACGCCGCCTTGCACGACATGGTAGAAGAGGGCGTCGTCATCGGCCCCCAAAACGCCTACACAGCCTTCTGGGGCGCCGCGTACAAAGCGCTCTCCCTGCTCGAAGCCGACCCCGAAGCCGCCTCAAGCCGCCGCCGTGCCGTGATTATCCTCACCGATGGGCAGGACAACAGCACCGCCGGCGCTGCCTACCTCCCAGAAGACACCCAATACAGCCAGGACGAGGTGCGCGCGTATGCCCGGCAGCTTGCCGTACCGATCTATCCCGTCTCCTTCGGCGACCAAACCGACGTTGACGCGCTCGAAGCGCTCGCCGTGGCAACTCAGGGCATCAGCTACGAGAGCGCCACACCCCGCGCCATTGAAGATGCCTTCGCCGACGTGCTGGCTAAGCTGCGCGCCGAGTATCGTATCGACTTCACCTCCACACTCAGCGCCGACGATGCCCCGCACACTCTGCAAATCACGGTCGCACACCAAGCATACACCGCCCAAACCGAGGTGAGCTTCACCGCCACCGCGCACCCGGTCGAGGTACGCCTCAACCTACAAGAGGGCGAGACCATCACAGGCAACGTGCTCATCCAACCGGTCATAGATGCCGCCGCGCCCATTGCCTACGGCAGCCTCCGCCTCAACGGGGCGCTGCTGCAAGAGTTCGGCGCGGGCGATGTCCGATACACTTGGAACCCTGCCGCGCTCGCACCTGGCGACTATACGCTAGAGCTTTTCGTGCGCGATGCCGCCGGTAACACCGGCAACGATGCGGTCAAGGTGATGATAGTGCGCCCAATATCGATCGACATCACCACACCGGCCTCCGGCGCACGGCTCGCCGGGGAGGTCGCAATCGCCGTCACGGTCGAGAGCAACGCCGCCGACCTGAACACGATCACACTGCTGGTCGATGGACACGAGGTCGAGACCATAACCGCACCCAACAGAGATAGGCTGACCTTCAGATGGGATGCCGACGCCGCCGCAATGGGAGGACACCAGATCGAAGTCCGGGCGCGCGACACCGTGGGCAACGAAGCAACCACGTCGCTGGTGGTGACCGTGGTCGAGCCGATCACGGTGCAGTTCACCGCACCCGCCGCCAATGCCAATGTAAGCGGTTCCGTCGAGATCGCCTACCACGTCGCAGCCAACGCCGCCGCGCTGGAGCGCGTAACCCTGTTCGTCGATGGGATGGCCTACGCCGAGGCCGAAGACGAGACGACATTGACGTGGGATGCACAACCCGCCGCACTCGGCGCCCACACGCTGGAGCTGCGCGCGCGCGACACCGCCGGCAACGTCGCCACCGACACGGTCACGGTCAATGTTCTTCGCTCCTCCGGCCTGCACATCACCGCGCCGACGGAAGGCGCGCGCGTCGCCGGGGCGGTCGCGGTTAATTTCGACTTCGCCGGAGACCCCGCCGACGTAGATGCAGTGCACTTCTTCGTCGATGATATAGAGCTGGAGGCGGCCACCGCCGGCTTTGCCCTCCAAGCCGGGCCGAACACCTTCGTGTGGGATGCACGCAATGCCGAGCTGGGGCAGCATGGGCTAGAGGTTCGTGTCATCGATACGCTGGGTGTGGCCCGCTCCGATACAACCTTCGTCACCATCGTCGAGCCACTGCATGTCGATATCACCGAACCGACAAACGGCGACCACGTCAACGGCGAAGTGTCGGTCGTATACACCGTCGAAGCCACAGCCGCGCCGCTCGCAAGCGTGGCGCTGTGGATCGACGGCATGGTCTACACCGAAAGCGCAGACATCGCCGCCGAGGGTGTATTCACCTGGGACACAGCGGCTGCACCGCTCGGCGCGCACACATTGGCGGTCGTGGCTGTGGACGAGGCCGGCAACGCGGCGCGCGCGGAGATATCGCTGACCGTCGTGCGCACCTTCGGCCTACACATCAGCGCACCCGCTACCCACGCCGAGGTCGCCGGTACCGTGCCGGTGCGCTTTAGCCTTGATGCACAGCTTGGTGACATCAAGAGCGCAGAGTTCTGGGTCGAGGGGCGCCACATCGCCACCCTAAGCGACCTGCACGCCGGCTCGAATACCATCATGTGGGATACCACAAATGCCATGCTGGGCTTGCATCAACTCGAAATCCGCGTAGTCGATGCCACCGGAGCCACCCACACCGACACGGTGGTAGTGAACGTAGTCGAGGCCCTGACGGTGCAGATCGGCGCGCCCGCGCCAAACGCTCACGTCAACGGCGCGGTTTCGGTCACTTACGAAGCAACCGCAAACGCAAGCGCGCTGCAAAGCGTGGCCTTATACCTAGACGGCTCAGAGTTCGCCACGCGCGACGCCGCCCACGCAGATACAAGCGGCACGTTCACCTGGGATACGACGACGGCAGCGCTCGGCACACACGTCTTAGAGATCGTCGTGGCGGATGCCGACGGCAACGAAGCACACGCCTCGGTCAGCGTGACCATCGACCGCGCGGTGCAGCTCATGGTGATATCGCCCGCGCCGGGCGCGGATGTCGCCGGGGTGGTGGAACTGCGCTATACCCTTGAAGGCAAACCAACCGATATCCGCTCCGCCACCTTCTATGTCGATGACCGCCGCGTGAGCACGCTTACCGGGCTGCGCAGTGGGGTGAACAGCGTCACATGGAACGCCGATACTGCCGATCCGGGCGTACACATCTTGGAAATTCGCGCCCTTGACCAGATCGGCACCGAGATCAACGCAGCGGTGACCATAAACGCAGTCGCACCGCTGGCCGTACAGATCACCGCGCCGCCGTCCGGCGCGGTTGTGGACGGCATAGTGGACGTTGCATACACGGTTGACGCCAGAGCCGCCTTGCTCTACGACGTGGCCTTGCACATCGACGGCGTAGAAGTCACCGCCGCCTTGCCCGACGAAGACGACGTGATCCCGGCAGAGGGGGTATTGCCCTGGGATACCTCCGGCTTTGCG
Source organism: uncultured Anaerolineae bacterium (assembly GCA_964544075.1). Taxonomy (GTDB): domain Bacteria; phylum Chloroflexota; class Anaerolineae; order Aggregatilineales; family JAFGMM01; genus JAFGMM01. The sequence goes on along the minus strand of CAZJBO010000012.1, from coordinate 14,355 downwards.
CTGGGGGAACACACGATCGAGGTCATCGCGACCGATACCGACACACATCAAGCCACCGCAAGCACTACGGCTAGGATATCACGGGTACTGCTGGTCGCCATCCAAGCGCCCCGTCTCAACGCGCCGGTGGCAGGCAGCGTGGAAATACGCTTCGCGCTCGATGGCAAGCCAACCGACGTGGCACGCGCGGTCTTCCTGGTAGACGACCGACGCATCTCTACCATACGCAACCTAAAAACCGGCACGAACACGCTTAACTGGGACGCCAGCTCTGCCGACCTGGGGCCGCACCAGCTCGAAATCCGCCTAACCGATACGTTGGGCAGCGAGATTGTCAGCACGGTGCCGGTGAACGTGCTCGCCCCGCTGGAGGTAGACGTACTTGCCCCGATCCCGAACGCCGAGGTCGCCGGGGAAGTAGCGGTAAGCTATAAGGTCGCAGCCAACGCCGCCGCGCTCGTGCGCGTGGCGCTGCTGGTCGATGGCGAGACGGTCGATGAGCGCACCACCACACCGGAGGCCGAGGGCACCCTGACCTGGAACACGGAACATGCAGCACACGGCGCGCACCAACTAACGCTCGTCGCCGAAGACGACGCCGGCGAGACCCAGTCAACCACGGTCTCGGTCGAAGTGGTGGCCCCGATAACGCTGGAGGTGCTGGCCCCACTGCGCGACGAGGATGTGGCCGGCGTGGTGGCGGTGCGCTACCGTGTCGAGACAAACGCCGCCGACTTGGATCACGTGACGCTCTTGGTGGATGGCGCAGAGGTGGCGACGGCAGAGGACGGCGCCCGCATCGCATGGGATACAGCCGACCTTGCGCCCGGCGTGCACGAGGTGGAGCTGCGCGCGGTCGATGTGGCAGGCTATGAAGATGCCTATACCTTCAGCGTGAACGTGCGTGCACCGCTCATCGTGCGGATACGCGCCCCTGAGCCGGACACACGGGTTGCGGGCATTGTAGACATCGATTTTACGGTCGAGTCCAACGCCGCCGCGCTCGCGCAAGTGGTCTTGCTGGTAGACGGTGAGGAAGCGGCAGCTCTAGAAGCGCCGGAGGCGATCGATACAATTGGCTGGGATGCGCGGCAGGCGGCGGGGGGGCAGCACGAGCTGACGGTACGCGCTATCGACTCGGCAGGCAACCGGGGCGAGGCGTCCCTATCGCTGACCGTGGCGGAACCGCTGACCATCGACCTGACCGACCCCGCGCCCGACGCTAACGTAACCGGGCGTGTCTCGGTGCGCTATCGCGTCGTTGTGACGGGCGCCCAGCTCCAAACCGTGCGCCTAAAGGTCAATGGGGAGACGGTGGAAACGCTGCGCAGTCCGGCGACGCAAGGTGTCATCCTGTGGGATACCGACGTGCTGCCGTTGGGCGAGCATAAACTCGAAGTGGTGGCAGAGGACACAGTCAGCAACGTACGTACGGCACACATCGACGTGGTATTGGTACGCCCGCTGACGGTAGAGATTGTCGCGCCAGAAGAGGATGAACAGCTCAACGGCGTAGTGCAGGTACGCTACCAAGTGAGCGCGGCGCTGAACGAGATCGCGCGCGCGGCGTTGTTGGTAGACGGGCAAGAGGTCGAGGCGGTGCAAGGCCCGCTGAAAGAGGCAGTGTTTAGCTGGGATACAAGCGACTTGGGCGCAGGCACGTTCGAGCTTGCCGTGTGGGTTCGCGACGTCACCGGCGCCGAACAAAGCACGGCACCGGTAAGGGTACAGGTGATCTTCCAGGGCAACAGTTTGCCGTGGTTTATCTTAATCTTGCTGCTATTGTTCATCGCAGCGGTCGGCATCCCCTTCATCATACGGCGGCGGCGCGCGACACTGGCAGAAGCAGGCGTCGCGGCGGAAGGCGCAGCAGCGCTCACCGAGGATACTTCGGACGCAAAGGCTTACTTGGTCTCGGAAAGCGGCCCAACCAGCGGCACACGCTGGCTGCTGGCAAAGAGCGAAACGATCGTAGGACGCTCGCGCACCCGCGCCGATGTGGTGGTGACCGGACGCACGGCGTCTCGGCAACACGCACGCATCAGCCGACGCGGGGAGAACTTTATCTACATCGACCTCAAATCGGGTGCAAATCCGAGCCGGATCAACGGGGAGCCGCTCGCGGGAGCATATACCCTACAAGAGGGTGACGTGATCGAGGTGGGTGATACACAGCTGCGCTTTACGCACAAGGCATGACGACAAGTAGAAGTGGAGATGAGAGCATGAGCGAGGAGGCCCTCAACACGGCGTTCTTCCCTATCGAGCGCTCCGTCTTATCGGCAGATGCGCTGGCCGCGCGCGTGTTGCCCAACTACCACCTCGACGGGGCGGCACATTGCCAGTTTCTAAACCGAGGCCTGAACGACACCTACCTTGTCAGGGTCGGCGATGTGCAGGCCATACTGCGCGTCTATGTCGCCGGGTGGCGCTCACAGGAACAAATCCTTGCCGAATTACACCTCCTCAACCTTCTCTATCAGAACAATATACCGGTTGCCGTGCCGATCGCGCGCAAAGATGAAACTTATCTGCAAGCGCTGCCCGCGCCCGAAGGCACCCGATATGCGGTTCTGTTCACCTATGCCGAAGGCAAACATGCGCACGAGCTGAGCGAACGCCAGAGCTATCTATACGGCAGGACGATCGCCCAGGTCCACGCCCTGGCCGACCAGAAGGCCGAGCCATATACCCGCTTCCACTTCGACCTCGCCAGCCTCATCGACATCCCACTAGAGCGCGCCGCGCCCTTCTTCGCAGCGCGCCCCGACGACCTTGCATACCTGCAAAAGATTGCCGAAACGCTCCAAGCTCAGGCATACACCTTGCCGCAAACTACACCGGCCTATGGCATCTGCCACGGCGATGTGAACGGGAGCAATGTGCACTTCTGTGCCAACGACAAGTTCACCCTATTCGACTTCGACCTCTTCGGGTATGGCTGGCGCGTCTATGATATCGGAACCTTCTTTTGGTCTCAGGTCTTCGAGTGGAACGCGATCAAGCAACGCACCGCCGCACGCCGGGCATTTCTAGAGGGTTATCAGCTCATACGCCCCCTAAGCGATGCCGAGTTGAGCGCGCTGCCTTACTTTGTAGCGCTGCGGCACATGTGGTTCCTCGGCTCCGCGATCCGGCTCTCCCAACAGATCGGGGCGGGATGGTTCGCGGGGGAATATCTCGACCACTACATGAGCTTCATCAAGGCGTGGATGGACAAGAGCTGGTGATACCAATGCCACACCCAGGGGCAGCTCTCCCGGCGTTCGAAGGCGCTTCTGCCGGGTGTAGACCGGCAGAAGCGTAAAATCGGCACGCTATCGCCATCAGGGTGAGACGAGTATAATTCAGCATGACGCAACGGTTTGACTTTATGATATGATGATTGTGAGTGTAGTAATGAATAAACCGGCAACTGTTATGACACAAAGTGACCAGAACGACAGCCTCGCCCAAGCATACGCGCTCTTGGCAAACCTGCGCACCAAAGCCGATGCCGAAGCCCCGACACTGACAGAAGACCTGGCGCAGCTCGAAACACTGATGGCCGAAGGCATCGCGGCAGCAGTGAAAGAAACGCTAGAAGAAAACGCAGCGTTCACCTCAATCATGGCACACGAACTGCGCATCCCCATGACCAGCATCCGAGGTTATATCGACATGCTGGCAAAGGGACACACCGGCCCACTCAACGAGATGCAAAAACAATTCGCGGGGGTGATCCGCAGCAACGCGCTGCGCATGGAACACCTGGTCAGCGCCGTGAATGACCTGACCAAAATCCGCGCCGGACGCCTCAAGCTCGAAGTCCGCATGGAGATGTACAAAAACCTGATAATGGGCGTCGAGAAGGAAACCGCCGCGCTCGCCAAAGAGAAAGGACATACCGTCACCTTCGATACCCCACAGGGGATGCCGCTGCTCAACACCGACCACGCACGCATGAAGCAAGCGCTGGTCAACTTGGTGGATAACGCCCTTCGCTATACACCGCCCGGCACAGGCCAGGTTACCGTCGTCGGGGCCAAGCTGGAGGACGGTAACGCACAGGTCACCATCAGCGATAACGGGATCGGGATGAGCACAGAAGACCTAACCCACCTCGGCGAGGCCTTCTGGCGGGGCGATGACGACTTGGTGCGCGAGCATAAAGGGCATGGCCTCGGCTTTGCGCTCGCCCAACGTCTGGTCGAGTTACTGGGAGGCACGGTCTTGGTGAAGAGCACCCCCGGCACCGGCACCACGGTCAGCGTGACGATACCAGGGCTAAGCTAGCCGGCACAAGCTCCTTAGCTTCGAACATGGGCCACCGATGAGTAAGTAGAGGGAGACATAATGGGGACCGGAAAACTTGACGAAGCGACAGGGCTATACCCAGGCTTGAGCTATGCGCACCGCCTGCTAGACCAATTGAGCGAAGACGCTAACCCGGATACGATCGCCAAACTGCGCACAGTCATAGATGCCCTGGGCGACGAACGCACCAGCCTCCAAGCCGAGCTGCAAACACTCCAAGCTGAACACGCCTCTGCCGGCAAATTGATGCCGACCTTCCGCAATGAGCTGCTAACACGCATCATCGAAATCCAGGGCAACGCCGACCTTATCCTAAACCAGCTCAACGCGCCGCTCTCGCCCACCCAAGCACAATATCTAAACGCAATCCTACGCGACGTCGAAGCAACAATCAAGCTGTTTCATAACTTCACCGATGCGGTGAGCATCCGAGACCACAGCCTCGAACTAACCTTCGGGAGCGCTTCGCTGCATGATGTGAGCAGGGGTTTCCAAGCGCGCTTGGCAGATAAGATCAAGGCACGCGAGCATAAGTTGGTCATTGACATACCCGACGACCTGCCCAACGTATGGGTAGATTTGTGGCGGCTCGACCAAGTGCTCACCGAGCTGGTCACCAACGCATGTACATACACCGCGAACGGGGGCACTATAACCTTGCACGCCGAGGAAACCCCCGATGGCGTGCGCATCAGCATCAGCGACACCGGCATGGGCATGAAGCCGGCGCAGCTCTCCCGTCTGGGCGAGCTGTTCTACCGGTCGATACACCCCTGGGTCCAGGCAGAACCGGGCGCAGGCTTGGGCTTCTACCTTGCAAGCAACCTCGTACATATGATGGGAGGCGCGATCGAGGTGGACAGCCAGCCGGGACGCGGCACAACCTGCACCTTTACGGTTCCGATTGCAACCCAACAATAATAAACCGATCCCCGCGCGCCGAAATCCTGCCCTCCGGCGGCCAAATTCTTGCCACACGTCACCGGATATGTTAGCTTTGCCGGCAGCGGCCTGGACTTTCTTAAACGGAGATAAACAACCTTGCGAACCCGACCTCGATGGCTATTGCTCGGCTCCGGCGCACTGTTGGTATTGGCCTTGTTCCTCTTCCCGATGTGGTGGCCGATGATCGTGGGCGATCAACCCGAAATCGTATTCCCCGGCGTGTCAGGCCCAGAGCATACAATGCTCGAAACTCTTCAAGCGATCGACCCCACGCGCGCGGCACTCACCTACATCTCCGGCACGCCCACCTTCGTGCCCGAAGAGGCCCAAGCCACACCTGACATCAGCTTGCCTATCATGGTATCACGCGGGGATTTTATCGAGATCGACGCGCTGCACTGGGCACACGGCGAAGCGGTGCTCTTCAGGGACGCCGAGGACAATACCTATATTCTGCGCTTCAACAACTTCGAGGTGCGCAACGGCCCCGGTCTCGAAGTTCTGCTCTCGATGAACCCTGACCCACGCACCAAGAGCGAAGTTCACCAGGGCGCGGGCGCGATAACCCTGGGCACACTGATCGGCAGCGTGGGCGCACAAAACTACCCGGTGCAAAATGATGTTGACCTCACGCTGTATCACAGCGTCGTCCTATATTCGCGTGACATCGACGCCGTATTCAGCGTAGCGAGCTTGGTGCCGGTGGAATGATGGGTACCGGGGCAACATGCTAACTCGCCCGGCGCAGCACATGGAACGCCACAAGCAAATAGCAGCAAGGGGGGGGATACGTGGGGCGCTGCGCCCTACGCACCGGCTAATGCTACTCCACATTCAGCCGCCGCAGCATATTACTAATCGCCGTCAGCAGCGGCCCCTGCTGAGTGCTGCCGCGCTCATCGAGTTCGCTTAACCCCAGGTACACCTTCCTCCGACAGCGCAAGACCAAGCCTCGCACCACACGGAGCAGCGCGTCTTTCCGCGTCGCATCCTCATGCGCATCGGTCCACTGCACACCCCGCACCCAGTCACGCCGCAGCACATAGGGATGCGTCAAGGGTTGATAAAGACGCTCCCACCACCCCATGCTGCCCACGTCGAGCCAGAATTGATAGTCTGCCGGGCGGTTGCGCATAAGGAAGGTATAGGCCGGCGCGAGGAGCACTGCATCAGCGCCCGCGTCTTCCCATCGCGGCACATACTGCGCCGCGATGACACCCTCTCTCACCATCGTCAAATATTCATAGCCGAGCGGGACGCTCGCCTCACTTATACCCGCGCCTTCGGCCACCGTTGCTTCCATCACCCAGCGGAACTTGCGTGCCGACTCGATGACACTAGCAGCCACACTGCCCGCGTCGATGTTTGCATGGAAACGGTAGCCCGGCTGCGAGAGCAGCTCGCCAAACAAACGGCTCAAGAAGTGATCGAGCACTTGCGGCTCGTCCGCCTGGACGTAAGCGTTGATCCAATCGCACAGACCTTCATAGCGCCCGCCGAGCACAAAAGTGATGCGCTCTTGCATATCCGCGTTGAGCTGGGCAAAGGGGTAGAGCGCCGGGCGGCCTTCCTTGACACGGTACACGATCTTTGCCAAGAGCTGTGCCCGCACCAAATCCATGCCGTCAATGGCTTGCATCAGCGCATAGGCCACCGCGTGCCGGGCAGGGCAGATGCCCCAGGCGGGGTGCGCGACTGCCGCGAGCGTCAGCAGACAAAGCGTGGCGGGTTCGTCGCGAAGGGCGCGCGAAGGTCGATGTGAGCGCACCGGGACCGCGCGTGCCTCAAGCCGATTGCCGAGGGCAAAGCGCAACGCATCCGAGAGGAAGGGCGCAAGCACCACAATCGCGCCGGGGCTGCAACCGGCCTCGTGCACCAGATACGCGACCTCGTCCGCGACGCGGTCCAACATCTCCGGGTGATAGCGGGGGTACATACGGTCGGCATCATCGGACGGCTTGAGATACCGGAAGTCCAACACGGCGTGCACATCACCATGAACCGGGGCGGGAAAAGCACGGTCAAGACCGGCGGCGAGATGGTCGGCGAGGGCGTAAAGATCGGGTCCGGCGACATGCGATTGATCGAAGACGTATACCCGGTCACAGTGTGCCTTCAACCGATAGGCAGTGTCGGGGTCGGCGCCGAGGAAGTGCCGGTAGCCCGCGCCGGTGTCATAGACAATCAGCGCCGACTCGAATGCGGGGAGCCATGCGCCGAGCAGGTCATGCGTGGTGGGGGTGTCTTCCTCCACGTTGTCGGCGACGAGATGGCGGTAGGTTTGGGCGAGGTGCTCGCGGCAAAGCCGACCCTCTACCCGGTTCTCATCCATCAGGTAGCGCATGAACACCTCTATCTGCAAGGAGAAGTCGAGCAAATTGTGCTTCAGGCAATACTCTCTAAAGCAGTTCACACATTCCTGGACGTGCCGATAAATATGCTGTTGGCTGCTCGCGCCGCTCCATGCCTCCATCAGGCGCGCGCCGATCTCGGAATGCGGGAAACCGACCACGGCGGCTTTGTTCAAGTTGTCGATGATCTGGCTATACAGACGGTTGCGGTCGATGGTCACAGACTCAAAATAGCCCTCTTTCTCGACCAGGGGGCGCACCAAGCGTGCCATGTGATACTGGGCGGTTTCGAGCGTGAGGAAGGTCGGGCGGCGGTCTGGCAATGCGAACCCGGCAGCCTCTGCGACCATAGGCCAGAAGATATCGATCATGCGGCGGGCAAGGCCGCCGACCGTGAGTATGGTCACATCGCCGCCGGGGTCGAGGTCGGCGCGGTCGAGGGCGTCTTGATAGGGCGTTGTGAGGGTACGTTGGGGCGCCACCACTAGGACTTGCGAGGCCGGGACGCCACGCCGCAGCAGGGAAAGAAGGCGTGCGGCGGCGGCGGTGGTCTTGCCGGTGCCGGACGGCCCTTCGAGGAAGATGCGCTGTGCGAGAGGCGCCTCTACAAGCGCAAGCTGTGCAGGGCTGAGCTGAAGTGGTGGGTTGGCAACCATAACGTCTGCCCTTTACAAAAGCACGCGAAAGAGCATGGTTAGTATACCACAGCCCGGATGACCGCCGGACCGCCCCTACGTGCGCATATGTGGGGTAAAAACCGCATCCCCAAGATCATGCTGCGAGGGTCTCTTGCGCAGCCGCCCGCGCGCCCGCCCCGACCTCTGCCAAGAGCATACCGGCCAGGATCAAGGCGCAGCCGACAAGTTCTTTCGGGCCGAACACTTCACCGGCCCACCACCAGCCAAAGAACGCGGCAAAAACCGGCTCCAGGCTAAAGATAAGCGCGGTCTGGGTGGGGGTGGTGAAGCGCTGTGCGCCCACCTGCAAACCAAACACAAGCGCGGTGGCGATTACGCCGGTGAAGGCGATCGCAGCCCATACGTCGAGCGGCAGAGCAAGGGAGGGCGTCTCGAACATGAAGGCGGTAGCAGTGGTCAGGAGCGCGGCGGTGGCGATCTGCACGGCAGTGAGACGGATCGTGTCGTGGTGAGGCGCGAAGTGCGCCACCGTGACTATGTGTAATGCAAAGCACAGCGCACAGCCCATAACCCACAGATCGCCGGGCAGGATGGATAGAGTCGCACTTAACGAGAGCAACCCCAACCCCAGCAGCGCCACGATCACGCCTGCCACCGCGCCCCGGTGGGGTGGCCGACGGAGCAAAAAGGTAGCAAGGACGGGGACTATAACAACGCTGAGGCCGGTGATGAAGCCGGCCTTGCCCGGCGGGGTGCCCTGATGCATCCCGGCGGTCTGGAGGGCGTGGCCCAGCGCCAACCACAGGCCGATGAGCGCACCGGCGCGCAGTTCGGCGCGCGTGAGGGCGCGCAGTCGGCGGGGGAAGAGCAAAGCTATCGCCATGAACGCGGCCACCATCCGCCACGCGACGAAGGTAAAGGGGCCGGATGTATCTATGGCGCCGTCAACAATGACAAAGGTTGATCCCCAGATCAGGGTGATGAAAACGAGGATGAGGTTAGCTTTACGCCGTGACATTGTTTGTTTCGTCGGCACCTTTAGCATGGTGGTTAATTTGTGTGGTCTTGCAGCTCTTGAAGCGCGCTAGGACGCAGCGGTGCGGTTTTTCGCTGCATGACCGCGTCAATGAGGACAGATACAAAGCTGCGTGCGTGCAGGATGTCGATTGCAACCAAGTGATGGTCGGCGCTCATGTGGACAACGGCTTGCCCGATGTGCTCAGCGCGGCTAACCGACCGGGTGGGGTCGAGTTCGAGAGAGAGGATGTCTTCGTCGTGGTTATATTTGATCTTCATGAACGCCTTTAATCTCCAACTGCAAAAGCGAGGCCCATAGCAAAGCACTTGCAGTATACTCCACACACAGCAGGCGCGCTTGCTCCGGGGCGGCCCTTAATCCACCTCGACCTGTATGTCATCGCCAACCACGCGCACTTTGTAGCAACGGATCGCTTGCGTCGCCGGCGGCGCAAGCACCGCGCCCGTGCGCACATCAAACCGCGCGCCGTGCTTGGGGCACTCAATCACACCGTCTTTGTACTCGCCACCCGATAGTGCAACCTCGGCATGACTGCACCTATCGGCTGTGGCATAGAAGACGCCGTCTACATTAAATAAGTTAATGAACTCATAATCGATGCTAAAGGTAATAAACGTGCCCGGCGGCACCTCGTCCCGCGTGGCAACGGTCACAAATTCAGACATACGCACCTCACTCCGGAAGCATCTATTCACCCAGCCATAGGTGAATAGACGCCAAGTCAAAACATCTGACAGGGAGTATGCCTTCCTTTAGGCGAAAGGTCAAAACAACCGGTTGTTTTTGCGCTGTTGGTGGGGTATAACCCATATACTCCCACAACCCCACCTTATATTATGGCGGAGGGCTACCCTCGTGCGCAGGCAAATCACATTTACTGTGCTTTTGGCACTAATCCTGATAAGCAGCCAGGCAGCCACGGCGTGGCAGAGCGACGACAGCGCCCACGTCTTGCGCCTGGGGTTCGTCGGTCACCTGCTCAGCGGCCCCGAATACGATGAGGGCTTCGGCTCGCTTTCGGGCGCACAGCTGGCAATAGATCAAATCAACCACGCCGGCGGGGTAGTCGGGCCGGGCGGCATCGTCTATACGCTAGAGCTGGATATCGAATCGGCTACCGATGCCGAAAGTGCCCGCACCGCGATGCAGCGCCTGCTTGACCGAGGCATAATCGCACTGCTGGGTCCAGATTCCGATGCCCAGATGTCCCCTAACCTAGACCTTGCCACAACCTTTAGCGTGCCACAGCTTACTTCCGCGCCCTCGGCAGGGCCACTTGCCGCGCCGGATGCCGGTTATGTGTTCCGCATCCGCGCATCGAGTCCGGCCCGCGCGGGCGCGCTGGCAGATTACCTGGTCAAACACATCAATCAGGTCGGCTCGCGCCGTATAGCGCTCTCCGTCACCGACACCCCCGCCGACGTCGCCAACCTCGCCATCCTACACGCCGCGCTCGGCACACTTGGCGTCTCGCCGCTCATCGAGACAGAGCACAACCCCGCAGACTTCGACATGATGGCAGACGCCCAATCCATCATCGGCGCCGCGCCGGACGTAGTGGTACATTGGGGCGATGCTTACCAAGCGGCGATGCTCCTGCAACAACTGCACAGCCTCGGATGGCAAGGGAGCTTTGTCTACAGCGACATCGACGCTACCTTCTTGGGGCTGCTAGACCCCACCCAGCCCGGCAACGTGTTGGGGGTATTCTCGTGGAGCTACACTCTGCCCGACCCGGCAAGCCGCGTCTTCCTCGCCGACTATGTACAGGCCTTTGGCATTATGCCCACAATCACCAGCGCGGCCTATTACGACGCGGTGCAGATAATCGCCGACGCGGTGCGCGCAGTTGGGCCGGATACCACGGCCATACGTGACTATCTGCGCACTCAACCGCCCTTCGCCGGAGTACAAGGCACGCTCGACCCCGGCGCGCATCAGGACGGGGAGATGAGTACCAACGTGGTCATAGTCGCGATTGACGCCACTACATTCATACCACGCGCCCATGCCCGCTATACCGACACAACATGCATAGCCGGCTGCGCCGATACGCCTCCGCTCGCAATACCGCCTACCGCCGTGCCCGCCTTGCTCGAACGCCCTAGCGCCACCCCGACCGAGGTCCCGACCGAGACCCCGGTGCCCACCGAGACCCCGACGCCAACGCTCACCCAAACGCCCACCGCAACCCCCCGCCCCACCGCACCCCCCAGCCCCACCGCAACCCCCAGCCCCAGCCCGACGCCAACGACCACATCAACGCCGACACACACCCCAAGCAATACCAACACCCCCCCGCCTACCAATACTGCCCCACCCTCCACCGATGCCGCAGCATCGCCCACACCCACCCGCACCGCCACGCCCACCAACACGATAACACCGACGTCCGTCACCTCCCCGACCCCAACCCGCACACCGGGACCGGTCTATGTGCAAACCGGCGACATCCGCATGAACGCGCGGCAAGGCCCCGGCGAGACCTACCCGATAGTTATGGTGCTGCCCGAAAACGCTACGATCCGCGTCATCGGGCGCAACGCCGATAGCACGTGGCTGTTTATCAGCTATGGGCCGGACGAAGACAACACCGCCGAGGCATGGTTAGCCGGTTGGCTGGTCGAGCCGATTGAAGGCGACCCCGGCTTGCTGCCGATCCTTGCACCCTGGGGGGCGACACCTACGCCCGGTCCCACACCTGCCGGCGTGCCGATTGTGGCGCTGATGTACAGCTTCGACTCGGAAGAAGCTATGGATATGATGGCGCTGCTCCTCAGCCTGGAGGTGGAGGAGTATAAAGGCATCGGACGCTTCGTATACGTCAACGTGGACAAAATCTCCGATTATGGCCTGTACAGCCGGATTTATTCCGGCACCGTGCCGGCCCTGGGCATGATCGATCGCAACAACGTGCTGCGTCAGGTGGTTACCGGCCCGATTGCCAAGTCAGACTTGCGCGTTTTGCTTGACAACCTGTTCGCGGTAGACTCGAACGATTGAGATATCACGGCTACCACGGAGACATTCTCCGTGCTTTTAAAGGGTTAGGGGGACTGAATGGCTGTTACCGTTGAGGTAGACGATCTGGTGATGTTGATCGGCAAGGACCGCAAGCATTTTATCCGACGGGTGCGGCTTGGCGAGAAACTGCAAACCCACCAGGGCGAAGTGCGCTACGATGATCTGGTCGGCGTGCCGTACGGCAGCGAAATACGCACACACTTGGGACACTCGATGTTCGTGCTGCCGCCCAGCACACACGACCTCATCTTGAACCTACGGCGCAAGAGCCAGATCATGTTCCCCAAAGACCTGGGCTACATCATGATGAAGATGAGCATCCAACCCGGCACGATCGTAGCAGAAGCCGGCACCGGCAGCGGTGGTCTCACACTGGCGCTGGCGACTCTGGTGGGAGCAGATGGGCATGTGTTCAGCTACGACCGGCGCACCGATATGCAACGGCTCGCGCGGCAGAACATCCGCAAAGCCGGCCTAGAGGCAAGGGTTACGTTCAAGCAACGCGACATCGGCGAAGGCTTCGACGAAACCGACCTTGACGCAATCTTCCTTGATGTGCTCAACCCCTGGGAATACCTCACACAGGCACGCACAGCGCTCAAGGGAGGCGGATGGCTGGGGACACTGCTGCCGACGATGAACCAAGTGCAGGATATGATCCGTGCGTTCTACGACTCCCCGACCTGGTTCATGATCGAGCTAGAAGAAACCCTGTTGCGTACATATAAAACCGTACCGCAGCGCATCCGTCCCGAAGACCGCATGGTGGCGCACACAGGCTACCTGCTCTTTGCACGTGCGATCACTCGCACCCCGGTCGAGGAGGATGAGGGAGATAGAAAGAGCAAGAAAGAGGACAAAAGCACTCCTCCGGACTGACAATCCACTTGCAGTAGACATCAAAACACCATTAAGGAGAAAAGGATGACAACCAAACTCGAACAGCTCAAGGCCGAACTCTCCGATATCTACTACCTCGGCGGCGCAGCGGCGCTGCTGGGGTGGGACCAGCATACCTACATGCCGCCGGGCGGTGCGTTGGGACGCTCTAAACAAAGTGCAGTGCTCGCTAAGGTCATCCACCAACGAGCTACCGGCATCGGCGACCTGCTGGCCGCCGCCGAAGACGAGTGTGCAGACCTCAACGCCGATACCGATGACGCCGCCATGCTGCGCATGGCACGCCGCGACTACGATAGGGCGACCAAAATCCCTGCCGAGCTGATGGCCGAGATCAGTTTGGTGACCGGGCAAGCGCAGACGGTGTGGGTCGAGGCGCGCAAGAAGAGCGACTATGCGATCTTCGCACCCTGGCTGGAGAAGATTCTCGCCCTCTCGTTACAAGTCACCGATTGCTTGGGCTTCGAGGACGAACGCTACGATGCCCTGCTAGACCACTTCGAGCCGGGCATGAAGACTGCCCAGGTTCGCACGATCTTTAAAGACCTCAAGGCCGAGCTGGTGCCGCTGTTCCAGGCAGTGCAAGCGAACATCGATAAGGTTGATGACAGCGCTCTACATGGCGACTTCCCGGTTGAGACACAGCGTCTCTTTGGCGAAGAAGTCATCCGCGACTTCGGCTTTAGCTTCGAGACCGGGCGGCAGGACGAAACCGTGCACCCCTTCACCCAATCCCTCACGCCCAAAGACGTGCGCATCACCACACGCTTCGACCCTACTTGGCTCGCACCGGCGCTGTTCGGCACTCTGCACGAGGCCGGGCATGGCATGTACGAGCAAGGATTGCCCGCCGAACTCGAAGGCAACGTTTTGTGCCGGGGTGTTTCGCTCGGCGTGCACGAGAGTCAGTCGCGTCTGTGGGAAAACATCGTGGGTCGAAGCCGGGGCTTTTGGCAACGCTACTACCCGCGCCTACAAGAGCTTTTCCCGACATTCGCCGAAGTAGACCTTGATACCTTCTACCGCGCCATCAACAAAGTATCACCGTCGTTCATCCGCGTCGAGGCCGACGAGCTGACCTATAACCTACACATCATGCTGCGCTTCGAGATGGAGTTGATGTTAATCAACGGTGAACTCAGCGTGGCCGACGCGCCGGGCG
>CAZJBO010000011.1:3018-19308 GCA_964544075.1 uncultured Anaerolineae bacterium | reverse complement strand
TTGCGCAGTTGCAGCGCGCAGCGCTTCCAGGTCGGCGATGCGCCCGGCTTGCCCCAGCTTGTCGAATATCTCGGCTATCGGGAAGAGCAAGCTGCTCTTCTTCCATGAGCTGCCGGCAATCCAGTTGCGCCGGGCGATCTCGGCCAAGCGGCGCAGTTCTTCACTTAATTTAGCCATCCATGAACCTCCTTTGTTCAAGGCCAATGCTTCTACGTGTTCGAATGCTCTCCGCAGATTTGCGGTCAGCCATTTGCTATCGCTTATACGGCGCTCTATGAGCTTCTCGGTCTCGTAAAAAATCCTCAGCGGCGAACCGGTCAAGGCGCGCACCAGGGTAGGGGTCTCGTCCCTGCTGGCGAAGGTCATGCTCCGCAGCGCGAATAGGTGCTGGACGTTGGTCCACAGCTCATCCAACGTGCCCGGCTCCTTCGAGCCATTGCGATACTCTGCATAGTCGTTGCGAGAGAGAAGCCCCTCGCAAGCCAGCGGGATGTTATCCACGTACAGGTCGGCGAAGTCTTCCTTGCCCAATGGGGAGACCGGCGAATTGCTTAGGAGCACCTTAGCACCAAAGTAGCGCTGAAGGACAAGCGCGTTCCACAGGGCGAAGAGGAAGCATTCGGTGTCGTTGGCGCCGCCGGGGTTGATGGGAAAGATCACCAAGTTGCCGGTCGTCTCGGAAAAGCGCGGTACATAAAGCCCATAGGGGTGTGGTTTGCCTTTCTTCGTCTTCCCACGAAAAGATGGCGATATAACCGATTCGCTTAGCGCGACGATCGCCTTTGCACTGTCCATGTTCAGCGCCTGAACCGCCATATCCTCATCGCGTATTCGTTTGAAATTGTTTCTCAGGCTTTCGACGAAGGGCGCGGGAAGGAAGGAGTAAGGGTATATGTGGATGTAGAGGGCAGATTCCTTATATATTTCAGGATAGTTGATCTTCTCCAACAGGAATTGTGCATGGCAGACCGCACACACATGCTTCTTCGGCGTGGTGGGACCGCCGCGCAAACGGTTAGAGAAAACCTGCACGGTGATGTCCGAACGCACATCCCCGGACATCCATTTGTCGGTTGGGAAGGGTCCACCACAATAGACACATTGTTTGTGCTGGTTGGCGGCATAGTGAGATAGATCATCGCCGAAATTGACTTGCGGACGGCCTGATACGCCAAACACAAGATAGCGTTCTAGATAGTCGATAAACAGAGCCGTCTGTTTATCGTCGGTGCGGACTTCTTTTGCCATCAGCTCTGTACCGTCTGTTTTGATGCGCTGGTAGGCATCCTCCCAAGAGAGCGTGAGATCACATGACAACGCATAGGCGCGGTCTTCTCTGGCTTTGAAGTAGGAATAGAAAGGCCAACGCGCTTCGGGCAACTCTAGCAAGCGATAGACGTATGCCCAGGGGTCTTCGACCGTCTTCTTGAAGTGCGTGACGAGGAAAATGTAGTAGCTGCGCACAAGCTCGGCCAACCGCAAACGGTCTATATCGGTAGTAACGATCGGCGCTGGCGCATCCAGGGCCGCAAGCACCTCATCCGCTGCCGATGGCGTGATCTTCTTGTTCTTGTCAAACTCGCGTCGCGCACGCGCGCGGACTTTTTCATCTAAAGCCTTAGGGATTAGATTCCTGCGCTCGACCCGACTCCATATGACACGAAGAATATCGGCAAACGGCACCCCTTGTTCCAAACACTTAGCGTCCACTTGAATACCCATATTGCGGGCTTTGATAAACTGCGCAAAGTCGCCCCGCACGGTCTCATTCAAAATATCCGCTACCCGCTTGGCGATCTGGCGCACGTCCTCCGCGCCCGGCGTAGGGACGCTCCCCTTCATCACCAGGTAAGCCACACCCTCAGGGTAGAACAACAGCGGTGTCATGTTGTACTTCTCCCTGAGGTGAGATATCACTGCGTTATGGAGCACATTGGTAAGCACGCCGCGCTGCTCGACCAGATGATGCGTGAAGAAGACATACTGCGCCTCAATATCACTGACGGCAAGATAGGCGTTGAGGTGGCTCAAGAAATCGCCTTTGTGCTTGTTCTCGTCGAGGGTATGCGATAGGTCGATGACATCGGCAGCACGCATCAGTTTCATAAGCGCGTTCACACGGTGCGGTTCTAGACGATATTGCCCCGCACGGTTCCGGTTCAATATCTCGCCGGCAACACCGGTATGCGCCGGATGGCCTCGCACCAGAGTAGTGATGTCTTCAAGATAGTCGGGCCATTCATGGAAGAACTCATCCAAGCCCAAGCGTTCGATCTCGGCGGCGATGTTCTCGCTGGAGGTCAATCTGTTGAAGCTCTGCCGGCTCTCTATGACCTTGTTGATGTCATGCACGGTGAAGGCAGTGTACAGCACGCGCGTCTCGTCGTCTTCTTGGCGGAGCACAGGGCGCAGTGTCTCCAGCACAGAGATGCCGTTCAACACATGCGTGTAGAGGCTCTCGCCGGCCTTCTTGCCATACTGAAAGCGCAGCTTGTACTCCGCCATTCCCTGGCTCGCTTGGACCGCCGAAAGATAATCTTGGAAAATCGGGTTCTTGCCGATAAGCCTATTTAAGTGAATTGCGGTGGCGGTGTCCAAAGGAAATCTCCTTTCCTAACAATCTCTGTAACCATCGTAACACAGGTACATACCCCCATTGAGGGGTAAGTACTATGATATCTCAATCAGCTCGTAGACTTTTGCCATATTCTCGACCAAGCGCTGCATCTCTCGCAACATTTCCGACCCTCCCAACACTCGGCAGCCTGGGCCGTAGTGCAAAAGGGTTCGTGTGGCCGAGAACACATCATATGTATAGCCATGCACAAGAGCCGAGCCATCATCGCGTGATTCGACCACCATATCGTCGAAGTAATGCGTGACGCCAAAGCGCGCGATTTCGGGGCTGAGGGTGTAGCGCACCGGATATTTAGGCACACGGCGCGGCATCGGGGGCATCTTCTGCGGCAGCACCGTCACACTGCCCGTGACGATGCGGCCAAGACGGTAATGCATGAAGCAGCTTTGATCGCGCCGTCCGCGTGGTCCATCAGTATACAGACAGAACCCGCGCAGATAGTAGTGTCTGCGCACCGTATCAAAGGTCAGCTCATAGGGTTCGACCTCGTGGCGGCGCGGTTGTCCGTCCTTCTGGGTCGGCGACCGATAGAGGAACTCCACCCGGCGGCGCTCGATACAGGCGCGCTCAAGCGCCCGCCGCACCTCCGGGTCAATCATGTCGGCATCCTTCCTCTTGAGGTCTACTTGCAGCGAGCTGCGCCTACGCGCCAGGTCACGCCGCCGCGCCTCAGAGAGGAAGCCTTTTAATGTGTCCAGCAGCAGCCGAACTTTGTCGTGTTGTGGTGCTTCTGCATCGAAGGTCTCGGAGAGGAAGGCCATCACATCCAACGCCGCGTCGGGCAGGTCGAGCAGCGCCATATCCTCCAACGCGCCTAATGTATAAAGATGTGACGATCTGTCATATTGGATGGCGACACCAATATGCTTCCGAATGCGGGTTAGGTCTTTATGTAGTCGTTTGTCCAGCGAGGCCTCGGTTGCCTCTCGGCACACATCGTCCTGTGCACAAGAGATATCGATCAACTCTCGGCGCGACGCCGCTCCACGCTGTAGACGACGTATGATCGCCAAGCAGCGGCGCATAACAAACCAGTGGCTCTCACGTCTGGGCGTTGTCATAGTGCTATACCAACCGCCTTCTGCCGGAGTCTTGCTTCGACCTATTCACATTATGCGCGGCACGACCCTCAACCTCGCTATTCAGCGATATTATCCACCATCTTGACAATACTTGCGACATCTTCGGCAAGGTCTGGTATCTTCTCGATCAACCAATCCGCCATGCTCCGAACCCGCCTCAGGTTACAAGGCCCCGGCTCCGAACCGGTCAAGCCAAACGCATCTACCATCTTGTCCAACCGTGCGGTAGCCCGTCTGACCGTGCGTGCATCCTCGACGCACTGTAGGTCTGTAAGCAGTAGATCAAGCTCATTGCGAAGCTCCTCGACATCCTTCGGCGTCATGCCCAGGTCCAGCAGAGTCTCGCGCCGCGCCCTCTTGTGTGGGGCGCCCACGAAAATATCACGCCCCGCGATATTCTGCGCACGGACACTCCCGGACCCCACCACCGCGCCGGGGCCAACATCCCCTCCTATGTGGACACCCGAAGTACCGCCGGTTGTAGTCTCCGAGAGCCGGTCGCGCCCCGCACGTGTGAGGACATAAGCGTCGTCGTCCTGGTCTGCTATCAAGCCAAGCCGGACGAGTTCTTGCTCTGCGATGCCAAACCGGTGTTTGTTCAGCTCCAGCCGGTCCATGATAATCTGGAGCCGACAATTAGCGAGTGGTTCGCTTTGCAGGTATTCCAAAACTGCCTTTGCATCTGCCGAAAGGTTATCCATGTCTCTCTCTCCCAAATTAAAAGCAAATGATCTTCGTCAGTGACGCACACGCCGGAGCGGTGAAGGCCGACGGCGCGGGATGCGCAGCCCACGGTGATAGACGTACCACTCTGCCACAAGAACCCCGAACCCCACCAGCGCAACCCAGGGCCAATATTCTTCCTGCCCCATAGCCTCGCGCGTGGTCTCCTCCAGCGTAACCGTGCCGATGGTCACCGTTGAGCGCGGCGTTATATCGCTCTCGGCGGCGGCAAACAAGTTCACGGCAAAGTATTCTTTCTGTGTGGTCGCATCACCGGCAGATACGGCCACTGTGTAGATGCCGGGCGCATCGGTCGCGTCGAAGCTAAGCACCTGCTCGCTCACCGGGTAGGTATATACCGCCCCGTCCGGTCCGGCAATCTCGACACGCTCGGCGGCGAGCGCCGGACGTATCAACACGCTCTCGGCGGGGCGCAAAACATCCGGCGCATCGACCGCACGCGCCGGCGCAAACCACTCCAACAGGTTTGCCACGAGCACCGGCCAGGCAAGCTGAAGCGGCAGATCGGAGCGATATAGACTAAAGGTGATGATGGCAATCTGCCGTCCGCCGGTCTCTCCCGCCAGGATGAGCGGCCCGCCCTCTGCTTGCGCCAGGACGGTTGCCCAATCGACTCCATCTAGTACCGCAAAGTCGGCAAGGTGCAGGTCGTTGAGGGTTACAAAGGCCATGCGTGGATCGTCTGTCTCTACCTGCACAAAATTGGTCGCATCGCTGATACCGCCAAACTCGAAGAACTCGGTGCTTTGTTGTGGCCCAATGATGAGCAAATCGCCGGGCGGTAAGGTGTCGGGCAGGTATGAATCGAAAATGTACAGATCATATGGCTCGATGGGTAACGGACGGCCCGCCTCTAGACTGTAGGACTGCACACCCGGCAGTGCCAAGAGGAGCTGCTCGATATACACGTTGCCTTCCGTGACCAAGAGCACGCGCCCGGCGCCCGGCGGTGTATACACTGCCCAGGCTTCGTCATCAAGCGCCAGGTAGTCTTGCCATGTTGCGGCGGCGGGGCGCGTGAGCGAAGCATGAATCTGGGTCGCGGGCGGCAAGTCGTCAATGTTTATATCCACCGCATCGCGGGAAGGCACGGAATAGGAAGCGGCATAGTAAATCTCGTCGGCGCCGTCTAAGCGCAAGCTAAAGATCACGTCCACATCTTCTGTGCCGAAGTTGGTAATCTGTGCGAAAAGCTCTGGACCGCTGCCCAACACAGGCCGTGCCGAGAGCGCCGTGATCGCCAGGTTGGTGTCGTGCGCACCCACCGGGATATATTGCAATTCCCCCGGCAGTGTGGGCAGGTCTTCCGGCAAGCCGCCGTCGCTAATCACCACAGTCGAGACCGCGCTGCCTTGTGCGCTCGCCACCGCCAATGTCAACGCGGCGTCCCAATCGGCCTGTGCCAGAGAAGGCTTCGCCGCGTCCAGCGCAGCGTGCAGTGCAGCTTTGTCTGCGCTGTCGGCCAACAGGACGCGCGGGGTTGGCCCCACCTCGATCACGGTCATGGTGCTATCTGTGCCGAGCCGTTCGACGATCTTGTCTGCCAGCGCACGCGCACGGCTGAAGCGGCTGGTACCGACATCGCGCGCGTTCATGCTCGCCGAAGCATCGAGCAACACGACTACACTGCCGGTCCCGACCGCCGGCACCATACGGAATGGCCGTGCCAGCGCCAGCACCAACGCCGCCAGGATGAGGAGCTGCAAGAAGAGCAAAATATTGCGCCGCAAGCGCTGCCAGGGCGCATTGGCCTCGCGGTCTTGCATCAGGCGCACCCAAAGCAAGATACTGCTCACCTCCACCGGACGGCGGCGCAAGCGCAGCATGTAGAGCAAAACAATCGGCACAGCGAGGAGGGCGAGTCCGAGCGCAAGCGGTGTTAGAAAAGACACGAAATTCCCCCAAGCACTATTATCGTACAACCTGCAAACGGCGTAGATCATAGAAGATGAGTTCGTCCCACGGCACCGAGGTCTCGGCCATGAGGTAATGTGCGCCACGCCGCACACAGAACGCAGCGATTTGCTCGCGCCAGGCTAAGAAACGCTCGACATAAAGATCACGCATCGGTCCATCGACCGTGACGTTTTGCCGACCTTGTGTTTCGACATCGATCAGGCTCAGGTCACCGACAAGCGGCGGAGAGGTTTCGTCGGGTGCGAGGATGTGGAGCACCGCCACCTCGCAGTCCCGCCCCAAAAGCGCATCAAGACCGCGCTCATAGCCGGAGGGTGAGAGCAAATCCGAGATAAGCAGCACCAGCCCCGGCCTATGCGTGCGCAGCGCCCAATCTTGCAGCATCGCGTTTAGGTCGGTGAGGCCGCCGGGGTGCATCTCGCGCTCAAGGAAGCGCAGCAAGGGGAGGGTGCGTCCCCGCCCCCGCATCGGCCCCCACACAACCGGACCGTCGGCGTGCAGCCCCACCGTGGTGAGGTGATCGCCGGTGCCGAGCGCGATGTGGCCCAGGCCCGCCATAAGCCGCAGCCCATATGTAAATTTGTGCGTGTCGGCGCCGACCGCATCGCCGGGCCAATCCATACTGCCCGAAGCGTCGAGCAAGATTTGGACCGAGAGGTCTTCTTCTTCCTCCAACAGCTTAATGAAGGGGCGCTCCAGCCGCGCGTAGATGTTCCAGTCGAGGCGGCGGAGGTCATCGCCGCGCGCATAGCTGCGATAGTCGGCGAACTCAACCGAGCTGCCCCGCCGAGTCGAGCGGCGCTCGCCCTTGATCGCGCCGGCCCGCACCCGGTTAGCCACCAGGCGCAATTGTTCGAGCTTGCGCAATGTCTTCTCGTCGAAGAGTTTACCGGCCATATTTCAACTCACAAGGTCTTGTTTTCGGGAGCAGCGCAGCGACAAACCCACCAAGCATGGCCTGCCACAACGGAGGGCGGAGGGTTAGTTAGGGGGGCGGCAAGGCCAAGACGATAATGGTATGAGAAGCATTCTTGTGTCCCAACTCGCATATCCCTAGCTCCGGTCTGTGCGGCAGGATAACACTACTTTTGTGGCACCGCCTTTAGCAACGCATCCACAATCGAATCGGGCGTTATGCCCTCTGCCAGCCCCTCAAAGTTAAGCAAGAGACGGTGCCGGAGCGCTACCGCCGCGACCGCTTTCACATCGTCGAATGCCACGTTATAACGTCCGTCTAGGAGCGCGTATATCTTGGCGCCGAGGACGAGCGCTTGTGCTCCGCGCGGGCTGGCACCATAGCGAACATAGCGTTGCACTACGTCGGGGGCGGTGTCGGCGTCGGGGTGCGTGGCGATGACCAGCCGCGCCACATAATCGTTAACGTGCGAAGGGATGGGCACTGCCCGCGCCAGCGCCGCCATCTGGTTAATGCGCTCCCCATCGGCGACATAGCCGGCGGTGGGCACATATGCACCGGTGGTGCGGTTGAGTATCTCGATCAGCTCGCCCGACGAAGGGAAGCCTACCTCGACCTTGAATAGGAAGCGGTCGAGCTGTGCTTCGGGCAGGGGGTAGGTGCCTTCCATCTCGATGGGGTTTTGGGTGGCAAGCACAAAGAAGGGTGGGGCCAACACATAGCGGCGGTTCGCCACGGTGACCGTGCGCTCTTGCATCGCCTCCAACAGTGCCGATTGGGTTTTCGGTGTGGCGCGGTTGATCTCGTCGGCGAGCACCAGATTGGCAAACACCGGCCCTTGCTGGAAGCGAAACTGACGGCGTCCGTCTTCGGTCTCTTCGAGAATGTCGGTACCGACGATGTCGGCGGGCATGAGGTCGGGCGTGAACTGGATACGGGAGAACTTTAGCCTAAGCACGTCAGATAGGGTGCGTATCAACATAGTCTTGCCGAGGCCGGGCACACCTTCGAGGAGTGCGTGCCCACCGGCCAAGATGCAGATCAGAACGTTGCGCACGACACTCTGCTGCCCAACGATGACCTTGCCCACCTCCGCCTCGACAGCTGCGGCGGTCTCGCGGAATTGTTCGACGCTGAGAGTGCTTGTTTCATTCACATGGTTCATATGGTTTCCTTAAAAACAATGGTGTCAAAGGGCCTGACTACATCTTGCTCGCGACCGTTTCACATCCCCAAACAGGCCCTCGCTTTGTCTTATGGGCCGGAGGGTGAAGAACTTTCGAGCGGCTCTATCGTTAAAGGCGCGCCAAAATCCAACATCTGCACCAGATAGCCGGCGGCGTCTATGGCAACCGCGCGTGTTGGAGGGTGTGCGCCGGTGCGCATCAACCAATAACCGGCGCTGTCAAGCTCGGCGACCGCGCTCTCGCCGCCCACGGCAAACTCAATCGACACGGCGGTCACGTCCGGCACCAGCAGATCACCGTAGATCACGGTCTGTATATCACCCTTGTCGTCCGTCACGAACGCATACAGCCCGGTGATCGCGGCGCTCTCGTCATCCCAGCAGTGTGTGCCAACCTCAACTACCTGCCAGCCACCGGCGGCCAGAGTCAAGCGTGCCTGTCCGTTGCAGCGGGACCACTGTGCAGCATAGCCACCGGCGTAGCTATAGGCTACCAGGCTGTCACGCCCCAACGACCAGGTGTGGATGTCTGAGAAGCTGATGGTTGCGGCGTCGGCGTCCGGCGCCTGCCCGGCGATGTAGGCAAGCGCGGCACCTTCCGGCGTGCCGGGGTCCACCTCGCGGGAGGGGGTGGGCTTAATGAGCAGATTGCAAGCGCTCAGCAATAAAGCGCCGAGCAAAACACACAGTGGTTTACGAAACATGTATCTCCTCGTCTTCCACCTCGATTGCGCCCGGCCTCTCCCACAGCCGAGGAGAGCATATCGGTGCAAAGCTGTACCGGTGGATTGGGCAAGGGCCAAAGGCCGCGAGTGCGGCACGGTGGCGGGCCGTGCCGTATCCTTTGTGCGCATCAAAGCCGTAGCGCGGATATTCTGTATGCAGGCGACGCATCAGCGTATCGCGCGTCACCTTCGCAATGATGCTGGCGGCGGCGATGCTGAGCGACTTCGCATCGCCTTTGACGATGCTGGTGAAGGGCAACCCGCTCTGCGGCAACGGCTCATAGTCGATGAGCAAATGTGTCGGCGGCACCGCCAGAGCCGCCAGCGCGCCACACATCGCCGCATAGGTCATCGGCTTGATGCCCTCGGCGTCGATGCGCGCGGCGCTCCCCGCGCCCACCCCCACCGCCAATGCCACCCGGCATATCCGGTCGAACATCAGCGCACGACGGCGCGCGCTAAGCTGTTTAGAGTCGTTGACACCGGTCAGTGCTTCGGCCAAGTCTGCGCGGCCCAGAGGCAGCACTACCGCTGCTGCAACTACCGGCCCCGCCAACGCGCCGCGTCCGGCTTCGTCTATGCCTGCGACGCGCCGATGGCCCTGGGCATAGAGGGCGCGCTCGTAGGAAAGATCAGCGCTTCTTTTTGCTATAGACCCCATCGCGCCAGTTCTTCCTTATCTCGAATATCTCGCGGACAATCGCCAGCGAATCTTGCACCAGCTTCATGCGGCTGTCGTTGTTGTAATACCAGTTGATCGGCACTTCGACCACCTTATAGCCGCGCTTCTTGGCTATGTACAAAGACTCTACGTCAAAGCCGATGCCGTTTATGCGCTGCAAAGGGAAGATGTCTTGTGCAACCTCGGCGGTGAAGCACTTAAAGCCACATTGAGTATCCTCGAAATAGGGCAGCGCCAATATCTTGACCAAGAGGTTAAACACGCGCCCTATCAGATGGCGATAGAAAGGTTCGTCATAGCGCACCGCGCCGGGGGCTTCGCGGCTGCCGATGGCGATATCATAGCCCTCAAGCGCGGGCGGGAGGAAGTGTGAAATCTCGTCTACCGGCATCGAGAAGTCAACGTCGCACATAAAGCGATATTGCCCGCGCGCTTCGATCATACCATGCCGCACGGCAAGCCCTTTGCCGCGTGTATCCAACTTAAAGACCCGCACATAAGGGTGGTCTGCCGCGAAGCGTTCGGCGATCGCCACGGTGTCATCAGAGCTGCCGTTCTCGACTATGACAAGCTCGGCGCGGTAGGGCTGTTCGGCAAGGAATGCGTCGATCTTGGCAAGCGCCGAGGGCAAGCGTGTTTTCTCGTTGTGTACCGGAATTACGATGGAGAGCAAAATGGGTTCTTCGGTCAAGGCATACTCCTAATTGTTCACCTGGAGCACAGATATCGGCTCTGTGCCTACCCCACGGTGAATAAATACCGGCGGACTGTGTTTGGCAAGGACAAACGTCCGCGTTCAGACCGGGGTAAGGATTGACTCAATATATTCTATCGTAACTTTGCGCAAACGTTGAATCTCACCGCGCTTCCGCCACATGCGCCGGATTCCCCACAGACCGGCCATCTGGCCGCGTAGAGTGGCGCGCGCCGCCTTGCCACGTATATTGCACAGCGCCTGCCAAGTGATGCCAAGCTGTCCGCGCACTATCTTCCACCAATATTTGCGGAGCAGTGCGCCCGGATAGTTCTTGACGATCACATAGATGAAGTTGCGCCCGTTGTAATAACTGGCGGTAGCGCCGCCGCCGGTTGCGCCCAGCGCGTGGTAAACCAGCGCGTCGGGCGTATAGATGCAACGCCACCCGGCCAGCTGTGCCCGCCATGCGAGGTCGATGTCCTCGCACGAGAAGAAAAAGTCGTCGTCGAGCTGACCGATCTGGTCCAACATCACGCTGCGATACGCCGCCGCGCCGCCGCACGCGCTGAACACGTAAGCCGGTTCGTCGAACTGACCGGCGTCCCGCTTCCAGACGCCCCGGTTGCCGGGGATGCCGTTCACGCGGTAGAAGTCGCCGGCGGCATGAAAGATGTTGGGCCGCTTCATCAGCATCATGCGTGAGGCCACGATGCCGACGTCGGGGTGCGCCTTGAGCGCGCGCACAATCGCTGCCGCCCAGCCGGGGTCCACCTCGGTATCGTTGTTAAGCAACACCACCACCTCACCCAGCGCTGCGCGCATCCCGGCGTTGCAGGCGCCGGTAAAGCCGCGATTTTCGGGCAGGGCCAACACGCGCACTTCGGGGTAGAGTTCGGCGAGCAGCGCTTGCGAACCATCGGTGGAGGCGTTATCGGCCACAATGACTTCAAGCGAAGGGTGCGTCTGGACGCGCAAAGCATCCAGGCAGACCGGGAGGTAGCGCCGTCCATTCCAGTTTGGGATCACGACGGAGACCAGCGGTATAGTCGCGCTCACGTGTCATCACCTGCCTCGGCCCGCTCGCGCGCCAAGAATGCGTCGAGCGCGGCGTGCCAGTGGCGCAGCTCGATGCCCATCTGTGCCGCGTTGAAGTTGCGCAGTGTGCCATACGCCGGAGGGCGCGAGGGGCGCGCATAGTCGGCGCCGGCAATCGGCTCGATCGCGGTAGCCTCGAAACCGGCCACGTCGAGGATGCGGCGTGCGAACTCATAGCGCGATGCGCCGCCCCCGTTGGTGAGGTGATACACGCCGCCGCGCCCGGTCATCACCAGCCGCGCGATCGCCTCGGCCAGATCATCATTATAGGTCGGTGCGGCGATCTCATCGGTGACGACGCGCAAGGGCTGCCCGGCACGCGCGCGCCCCAGGATGGCCTGGATGAAGTTGCGCCCACCATGTGCGAACAACCACGAGGTGCGGATGATGTAGAAGCGTGCCAGAGTCTCGCGCACCACCTGCTCGCCCACCCACTTTGAATAGCCGTAAGCATTGATCGGGTTGGTGGGATCGTATTCCAGGTATGGGGTGTTGCGCTGCCCGTCGAAGACCTCGTTGGTGCTGACATATGCCAGTGCCGCGCCCACTTCCCGGCAGGCCAACGCAAGGTTATGCGTACCATAGCCGTTAACGCGCAACGCCCGGTCGGGGGCGCGCGCGCAGCCGTCAACGTCGGTCATGGCGGCGCAGTGGATAACGAGGGTAGGCGTAGCGTTGTGCACCGCTGCCATCGTCGCCGCATAGTCGGTCAAGTCGAAGTGTTCCAAATCAACGCCCACTACATCGTGACCGGTAGACATCAGGGCAACGAGTCTGCCGCCGAGCCGACCATGAGCGCCCGTTATCAAAACACGCATATGACTCCGCTTATCATTGTAATGCTATGCAATCTATCGGATTGGCATTATAACCTTTTCGCGTGCGGGGGTAAACTTGGCATGGATAGATGCATCCCACGTGGGACGCTAGCCCCGGTAAATCTCTGCCAAGAACTTTGCGCGGTTGGCGGCGCGTGCGATCTTGCCGCTGCTGGTCTTAATCAACCATGCCGGTTCGACCAGATGGACATAGCGCGCCGTCACGTCGGTGCTCTGTGCGACCGCCCTACGCATCGCGCGCACGATAGCCGAGCGCGCCGCCTTCTCTTCACACAAGGTCTCTGCGATCACCACGATATCCTCGGTGCCGAGCGGCTCGTTCATGACGCCGAACGCCACCACACGCCCCGGATATACTCCCTCGATATCGTTCATCAGGTTCTCGATGTCCTGGGGATAGATGTTCTTGCCACCGACGATTATCAGGTCCTTCTTGCGCCCGGTGATATAGAGTTCGCCGGCTGCGATGTATCCCATATCCCCGGTGAGGTACCAGCCGTCAAGCATCGCGGCGGCGCTTGCCTCTGGGTTGGCATAATAGCCGCGCAACATCGAGTCGCTGCGTAGCGCAATCTCGCCGACGTGTCGTTCCGGCAAGGTGCGGTGTGCGTCATCCAAGATGCGAAGCTCACAGTTTGCGATAGGCCGACCGCACGAGACCATCTCGACGCTTGGCGGCGCGTCATCATCACCTGTCACCGGGACAGCACGCCGCTCGTCCATCAAGGCGCGCCGATCAACTCGGTCTATATGCGGCGGCGTGTTGAGGCGGCTCTGTGTGACCGCAAAGGTGTTCTCGGCCATCGCATAAGAGACCGCCAGAGCCTCCTCACGGAAGCCATAGGGTGCGAAGCGTGTAGCAAAGACGCGATGACTCGCAGCCTGCACCGGCTCGGAACAGTTCACCAGCGCGCGCAGCGAGGCGAGGGTTAACCCGGATAGGTCATCATCCCGGATGCGGGTAGCGAGGAAGTTATAGGCGAAGTTTGGCAGCCAACAAAGCGTCCCTCGGTGGCGTTGGATGGCGAAGAGCAGGCTCTTGGGGTCGCGTATCCAGTGGAAAGGCGATAGCAGCACCAGCGGGATGCCCTGGAGCAACGGCATAATGAAGCCTGCGATGAGGCCCATATCATGGTAAAGGGGCAGCCAGCTCACCACTACGTCGTCGGCACACAGCGCGAGCGCTGCGCTATAGCTGGCAATCTGGTTAAGTACTGCTGCGTGCCCCAGCATTACGCCTTTCTGCAAGCCGGTGCTGCCGGAGGAGTGTTGTAAAAAGGCGGTATCGGCTGCCTGGGCCGGATTACGCGCCAGGTATTGGGCCACATCACCGCCGGGTTTTAGTGCGTCCTTGTCGAGGATGGCGGCCAAGCTATCAATACCGGCCAGATGCGCGTCCAGTTCGGGTTTAAGGTCGGCATAGGTGAGCACAACGCGCACGCCTTCGCGCCTCACCAGCTTGCGCACGCTCTCGAAGTAGCGGGGGGGGTGGAGCTTGGGCGTGAGGAAGGGGAAGATCGACGGGACTGCGCCTAAGAGCATCGCGCCCCAAAAGCCATACAAAACATCAAAGCCATGCTGCAAGACTAAGCTCACCAGATCGCCGGACGCCACGCCCGCTGCTTCGAGCGCATAGGCATAGCGTGCGGCCTCTGTGAAGAACGCGCCATAGGTAACCGTCTGCTCGCCCTCCGGCCCGATCAGGGTCACGGCCCGCGCGCCGGGCCGCGTATCGTTGAGCCTGCGCACCTGGTCGAGCAGGGTGACGGGACGCCGGGCAAGGCTAATAGGCAAATCGCTCACAAGTTCGCCTCGATGCGCTTAACCATGTCGGCGATGGTGTCCATATTCTCGACGGTCATCTCGGTATCGTCAATGCGGACGCCGAACTCTTGCTCGATGAACATCTGCACTTGGATCAACGAGAAAGAGTCTATAAAACCGCCGGTGATGAGCGGTTCATCATCTTGCAAATCGTAATCGGGGTCGTTGACCAGTTCGGTCAAGATGTAGGTGCGGAGTTTTTCTTTCATGCCGAGGTTAACCTCACTTCACACGTCTTCTTTCTCTTCGGGCGGCACATCGACCTTGAACACATAGAAGAGCAACGCTCCGCCCAACCGAACCGCCGCCGAGACAAGCAGGGTCGTGCGGATGCCGACCTGGTCCGCCATCTCTACCGCGAGGAGCGGAGCGACAAAGGCGCCCAAGTTCATCACAGTGTTATAGAAGCCGAGGTAGCTGGCGCGGCGCTCGCGGGGGCAGAGCTTAAGCAAGACATTGATCTGGCTCAGGTCCTTGCCCGGATTGATGAGGCCGATCAACACTCGTGCCGCCAAGAATAAGGTCAGGTCGGGGAAGATTGCTAATAAAAGGGGATACAGAGCCGAGAGCGGCATCGAATGGACGAGCACCCAGTGAAACCCTTTTTGCCGGATTGCCTTTTCCCAGATATAGAATCCGAACACGATCGATAGGCTCCCGATCGCGCTATTTAGGCCCAACCAACCGTCGTCGGCGTTTAGCTCATTAACAAAGTATATAACGTACAGGGGCCATGCCATCCACATACCGAAGTTGAACACCAGGCTGTCGAAGGTCATGCTGAGGAAGGCACGGTTGCCCAACACGCGCTCGTGCACCACACCCCACGAGATCGACGCGAAGCTAAGCGCGCGGTGAGCAGCGCGGCGTGGCGCGATCACTTCGCTTGCGGGCATCTTCAAGTAGCCGACGGCGATACAGCTCAGCGCGGCACCGACTAGGCTAAACGCATACATCGCTTGGTAGTTATATGGGAAGATAGTCGCGCTCAGCCAGCGACCGGCGATGAACGTGACCACGGCCACCACCGCTGCATAGATGATGTTGCGCCGCGAGAAGACAAATGCGCGCCGCCGTTCGGGTAGAATGTCGGCCAGCATGGGTATCCATCCGGTGGCGAAGACCGTCAAGGGGATATTGAGCAAGATCAGCCAGACCACCAACCAGGTTGCCGTGTCGATGGGGAAGAGTGTAGGCAGCAACGCCACCATCAGAAACCCTGCCCGGTAGATAAACAAGCTCCACAGGATGTATGGACGGCGGTCGGCGCGGCGCTCCAGTATCCGTGCAACGGGGATCGAGAGGAACGCAGAGATCAGTGGTGGCACCGCGCTCAGCAAACCGATTAGGGTCTTGGAGGCACCCAAGCGCACCGCGAAAGCCGCGTTGAATGATACAACCCCCCCGATGATGGCAGCCCAAAACATCTCAACGTACAGCAAACGGATGTTATGCTCCAGGGTGTTTGATGTGGGCTGCCAGAAGCGGCGTATTTTGGAGAAAAGGATATGATACGACAAATCACAACCGCCTGATAAAGGCAAAGTTGCGAACAAGTATATCAAGTGTTTTGCAATTGTCACTTGTTTGGGGTAATTTGCGTTTCAACCACGGGTGCGAAGCCGATCTTGTCAACGCTGTGGGCTATCCCGCCTTCGCCAGTTGATACAACTCGACCAACACCCCGCCGGTGCTTTTGGGATGCACAAAGGCGTACTGTTTGCCGTCACGGGTGCGTGGAGTATCGTTGATAAGCTCCACGCCGTGTGTCCTCAGGCGCGCCATCGTCGCCGCGATGTCGTCTACCTCCACACAGAGATGGTGAATGCCGGGGCCACGCTTCGCCAGGTAGCGCGCTACACCAGAGTCGTCGGTGGTGGGCTGGATAAGCTCGACATTAGAATTGCCCGCCGGTAGAAGCGCGGTATTCACACCTTCCGCTTCG
>CAZJBO010000011.1:0-3008 GCA_964544075.1 uncultured Anaerolineae bacterium | reverse complement strand
CATACTCCAGGTCCATGCCGAGGGCATCGCGCCAGAAGCTGAGGGCATCGCCCATATCTTCTACGACGATCGCAATATGGTTGAGGTTTTTGATTGTCACGTTCTCTATCCCTTCGCTGCCGAGCCTTTCCGTAAGCCGGTCTGCACACCACACCGGGCGGGATGTGCAATCGTCCTTCCGTGTATTATAGATTCATGCCCGGCTGATGCTCTCCGAACACGCCGCGCAGCACCCCGCATATCTCGCCGAGCGTGGCCTCGTGCTCCACACATTCGACCAGCAACGGCATCAGGTTATCATCACCGCGCGCCGCCGCGTCGAGCCGACCTAATAGTTCGGTGACCTTATCGCCGTCGCGTTCGGCACGCAGCGCTGCCAGCTTCG
Source organism: uncultured Anaerolineae bacterium (assembly GCA_964544075.1). Taxonomy (GTDB): domain Bacteria; phylum Chloroflexota; class Anaerolineae; order Aggregatilineales; family JAFGMM01; genus JAFGMM01. Next base: position 2,623 of record CAZJBO010000011.1, on the reverse strand, counting down.
CGTGCTGCGCGGCCTCGATCGCCGGATCGACGCGCAGAATCTCCGGTGTGGTTTCCTTCTCCTGCACGAACTTGTTCATGCCCACCACCACCGTCTCACCGGCCTCAACCGCCTTTTGGTGGCGATAGGCGGCCTCTTGTATCTCGCCCTGCACATAGCCCATCTCGACCGCTGCCAGCGCGCCCCCCATCGCATCAATCTCATCAATATAGGTGCGTGCGCCCTGCTCGATAGCATCTGTCAAGGCCTCGACCGCATAGCTGCCGGCCAGCGGATCGACGGTATCGGCCACACCGCTCTCATAAGCGATGACCTGTTGGGTGCGCAGCGCGATCTGTACGCTCTCCTCGGTGGGGAGGCCGAGCGCCTCGTCTCGGCTGTTGGTGTGGAGGCTCTGTGTGCCACCCATCACCGCCGCCAGCGCCTGGATCGCGACACGCACGATGTTGTTGTCGGGCTGTTGAGCCGTGAGGGTTGCCCCGCCGGTCTGCGTGTGGAACTTGAGCCGCCATGAGCGCGGGTCTTTGGCCTCAAAGCGCTCGCGCATGATGCGTGCCCAGAGCCGCCGAGCTGCGCGGAACTTGGCGACCTCTTCCAGGAAGTTGCTATACCCGGCAAAGAAAAAGCTGAGGCGAGGCGCAAAGGCGTCCACCGCCAACCCCGCATTGATGGCAGCCTGTACATAGGTAATGCCGTTTGCCAGTGTAAACGCCACCTCCTGCACTGCGGTCGAGCCTGCCTCGCGCATGTGGTAGCCGCTGATGCTAATGGTATTGAAGCGTGGGGTATGGGCATTGCAATAAGCGAAGAGGTCTGTGACCAGGCGCATTGAGGGGCGCGGCGGGAAGATGTAGGTGCCACGCGCAATGTATTCCTTAAGTATGTCGTTCTGCACCGTGCCGCGCAGCTTGGCCGGCGCGACGCCTTGCCGCTTCGCCACTGCAATGTACATCGCCAGCAACACCGTCGCCGGCGCGTTGATGGTCATGCTTGTGCTGACCTTATCGAGCGGGATGCTCTCGAACAGACGCGCCATATCGCGTACCGATGAGATGCTCACGCCCACCTTACCCACCTCGCCGAGCGCTTCTTCGGCGTCGGCATCATAGCCGATCTGGGTCGGGAGATCGAAAGCCACCGAGAGACCGGTTTGCCCCTGGCCGAGCAAGAATCGATAGCGCGCGTTGGTCTCTTCGGCGGTGGCATAGCCGGCATACTGGCGCATGGTCCAGAGTCGCCCGCGATACATGGTGGGTTGTGCGCCACGAGTAAAGGGATAGGCGCCGGGGAAACCCAAATCATCGAGATAGTTGATCGCCTTGACGTCGTCGGGGGTGTATATGCGCTTCATCTCGAAGCCGGAGGGCGAGGTGAAGCGCTCTTGGCGTTCAGGGAAGCGGTCGAGGGTTTTCTTTAGGGTGGTGCTTTCCCAATTGGTTTTGGCGTTTTTGAAGTCGGTCATAAAATGGCTGCCTTATTTCCAGAAGAGTGTTGAACCTATGTCTCTGATATATCAAACGCGCACGGCGGCACATCGATAGCGGCGAAGTTCTCGAAGGTCAGATCATTGAACGCCAGGTCTAGCCGCGCTTTGACACGCTCGAACAAAGCGGCATAACCTACATCAAAGCGCCGCGCATCGTGCAAGCTCAGCCGTGCGATCACCGCCTCTATCGTATCGGGGCGGCCCTCTACCTCGACAAAAGCGCCAAAAGGCATCTCGTCCAGCATCAGTTCTGCGCCGCCGAGCGTGTAGGTCGTGCGGTACTTCTCGTAAACCATCGCGGCATGGTAGCCCATGCGCACCAGGATGGTGTGCATAGCATCGAAGTCTTGCACTTCGGTCTCGGCCTCAAAGCGGGTTTGCAAGCCAACCTGTGCCGATTCTGTCGGTGCTTTATACGTGAGGCGTACCCGGTCGGTGCCCCCATCAAGCGGGTGGTCACGGCGCAGCCGCAGCACAATGCCCGACGGGGTGAGCGTGTTGCCGGCGTCTTCGTAGCGGATGTTGTATTCATGGAGGCGTGGCTTGGTGCATTGCGCAGCGGGCATGGCGTCAAGGCGGATGCGCAGCGCCTCAAGGTCGGCGACACGCAGCTTCGCTTCGATTTCGAGATAAGCAAGTTGAGGCACGGATATCTCCCCCGCTGCTGTAGGATCACAACAAGCAGGGGAGAGTATAAACGCCATGCGGTGTGGCGGTCAAGCCATGTGGAATCGCGCGGTATCGGTAATTGGGCGACGCTGGCCGTAGAAAACCGCCGGCAGTTACGTTATCTACCCGCCGCTTTACTCCCCCTCTACGAGGCCCTCGGTTTTTAGATAGTCCCATACTACATCGGATAGCACCCGGTTGCCCCAGTTGTTCAAGTGGGTATCGGCGGGCCAGTAGAGCTGCTCGCGCCTTGCCGCTCGTTCACGGAAGGCCGGCGTCGCATCCAGGCAGCGCAAGCCTTCTGCTGCACAAAGCTCCATCATGCGGAGTCTGCCTTCGCTCAACGCATCGATTACCTCTTCGCCCATGACCGGCGTGGTCCATGTGTGGTATACCTCCTCCTTTGTAGGGATCAGCACGATCACCAGGGCGATGTCTAATTCGGCAAGCTGGTCACGTGCGGTAAGG
>CAZJBO010000010.1:18324-19808 GCA_964544075.1 uncultured Anaerolineae bacterium | reverse complement strand
CCCCACACCTCCGCCTGCGCGGAGGTGACCTGCATTTGCGCGGCAAAGCCGCGCTTAGAAAGGGAACAAGGGGGCCAAAGCCCTGGTGATTGAAGGGGATGCCTAAGGCTCAAAACTCCAGATGAATAGATACGTGGAAAGGATAACCCGTGCACATTTTTACAGAGGATATGACATGATCGATTGGCAGACTAATGCTTTTGTCTTCCCCGGCCAGGCATCGCAGACCGTGGGTATGGGCGCAGACCTGGCCCAAGCATACCCGGAGGCGAGAGCGGTTTTCGATGAGGCAGACGCTATATTGGGCTTTGCCCTCTCGACGCTCTGTTGGGAAGGCCCCGACGCCGACCTTACCCAAACCATCAACACCCAGCCCGCCCTTTACGTAACCAGCATGGCAGTGCTGCGCGTGCTCGAAGCCCGGCTGGGCGTACTGCGTCCCGCATATATGGCCGGGCACAGCCTCGGCGAGATTACCGCGCTTGCCGCCGCCGGCGCGTTGCGCTTCGCCGATGGGCTAAAGCTGGTGCGTGAGCGTGGCCGCCTGATGCAAGAGGCCGGCGCGACAACCCCCGGCGGCATGGCAGCCATAATCGGGATGCGCAAGCCGGAGAAAATCGAGGCGCTTTGTGCCCGCGCATCGCAGGAAAGCGGCGCGCCGGTGGTGCTTGCGAACGACAACTGTCCGGGGCAGGTAGTCATCAGCGGCGACAAGACGGCGCTCGCGCGCGCGCTCGACCTCCTGAAGGAGGCCGGAGCCAAGCGCATCGTGCCGCTGCCGGTTAGCATCGCGAGCCACTCGCCGCTCATGGCAGAGGTGGCAACCAAGCTGGCGGCATACATGGAGGGCGTCGAGTTCCACGCACCCACCATCCCCGTCATCGGCAATGTGGGCGCCGCGCCCATCGAGACGCCCGACGCGATCCGCGCCGAGCTTGCCGCGCAGCTCACCTCACGGGTGCGCTGGACCGAATCGGTGCAGGCGATGCGTGCAGCGGGCGTGCAGCGCTTTATTGAGCTGGGGTCAAGGGACGTGCTCACCGGGCTGTTGCGCCGCATCGATCGTAAGGCATCGGGGCTTGCGCTGAACAGCGCGGCGGCGGTGGGCGCGTTTATCGCGTCAGAATGACCGGTTATACCGGTTATGCCCGGCGGCCACCTTTAAGCGCATCTTGGAGCCGGTCGAGGCCTTCCCAGTCACCGGTGGCGGCCAGCTTAGCTTGCTCCGGCCATGTGGTGGGCGCGCCGGGGATGATGCGAACTCCTGCTCCTCTGATGAGCTGCTCTAGTTCTTCGGCATCGGCTTCTGCGATCTGAGCAAAGGTCGTTATACCGGCTTCTTGAAGCGTGCGGGACACTTTGGGGCCGATGCCCTCGATGCGTTGGAGTTCGTCGGGTTCTACCGGCACGGCGGCGACGGGTGCGGGTTCCGGCACGGCGGCGACGGGTGCGGGTTCCGGCACGGCGGCGACGGGTGCGGGTTC
>CAZJBO010000010.1:0-18224 GCA_964544075.1 uncultured Anaerolineae bacterium | reverse complement strand
CGGCACGGCGACCACGGGTGCAGGTTCCGGCACGGCGGCCTCGTCGGTGGCATAGTTGGTTTGTGTGCTCCACCATGCGACTACGGCGCCCAGGGCAATCAAGCCGATGATGACGAGCACGGGGATGAGCACGCTGTCATTGCCGCCGTCGTCAGCGGGCGCGGCCTCGTCGGATTGTGCGGTGGCGACCAGCGGCGCAGCACATAGGATGAGCAGAAGGGATAAAGATAGCACACGGTACACAGGAAACTCCTTAGGTGAAAAAAGGGCCGATACATGTTCTGGGAAATGGATGAGCCGGCATACGTTATTTTTTGAAGTAGATGCGTATTGCCAGCTCACAGAGTGTAATTGCATCGCCGTCGCGCAATATGCGCCGGAAGTGTGGCGATAAGCGGTGTCCGTTGAGGTAGGTGCCGTTGGCGCTGCCCAGGTCTTCTATCATGATGCCGTCTTCGCTCCAGCTTATCATGGCGTGGCGGCGCGAGATGCCCAAGCGGTGCGCGCCGAATGGGGAAAGTTCGATGTCGGGCACGAAGTTGGTTTGTGGGTCGGCGCGGCCCAGGATGACGGGGGCGTCGAATACGCCGACCTCAAAGCGATAGTCGGAGTCCTGGAGGTGGATGATGATTTGGTCGGGTATGCCGAAGCCGGAAGACCAATCATAAGCCTTCTGTTCTTCGACGCTCGGCCCGGCGTTGCGTCTGAGCATTGTGGCGCTGGCGGCTGGGTGGGGGGTGTGCAGGTCGGTATCACGGTCAACGAAAGGCTCGCCACATTCTTCACAGAACATGATGCCTTCGCGGTTACGGTGTTGGCAGTGTGGGCAACGAATCATATTTCCGACATCTCTTTATTTGTGTCTGTCCATCTGGTAAATCTATACCTCACCCTTAGCATTCCCAATTTGTGTGGGGGAGGGGCGAGGTGAACAGACACCTGTTTACACGCACGGCCAGTTTATCATACACGGTAGTGCTTGTGCCAACCATCAAGCAAAAGCGCCGGGGTCCCTCAACCCCGGCAACTATGCGTCAAGCTGCATCGTGTGGTCAGGTGACGGCACATTTTTTGTGGGGGTGGTTCGAAGGGGATGCTGTGCCGGCTTAAGCATTGGTCGGTTTGACCCCAGAGATGCGATACCTTCCCCCTATAGCTTACAAATTGATACGGCCCAGCGCCAATAACAACATACACCCGATAGCGCTTATATCGAGAAACAAGAAAATTGAAAGGACCAATCGCTGTGCCGGGTTAAGCCCGAAGATCAAGTCTTCTTCGGCGGCTGCGGCCTGGACGAAATCCGGCGCGTCGCTGGTGAAATCGTCTTCGTCTTCAAATTCATCATTGAGCGCGGTCCTGCGCAAGCGATCTAACATTGCTGACATCCTCTGGCGTTCTTTGTCCTCGCTGCCTGCATGTACAGGTCAGGGGAATTTTCCTCAGCTTACATGAAATCAATGTGTGTGTCAATTCCATGCCGCTCTAATGACGCGCCCCACGGCGGGGACGAGAAGGGCTTCACCACAGAGGTCACGGGGGTTCTCTTTCTTGCTTTGTGTTACTCAGCATCCTATGTGGCAAAGCGTCCTTCTGGATGAGACACACCCCCGCTTTAGGCAGGAGGTCGCGCCCGGCCCTCTTGCCGGCGTGTTTTAAGGGCGCCCCGTTGAGGGGCGCCCGGTTTACTTACATGTAGATGCCTTGATAGAGCTGTTCTTTGATGTGTACGATCTGGCGGCGCAGCATTTCGTCTTGCTCGACCAGCATCGCGATCTTATCGCAGCCGTACATCACGGTAGTATGGTCGCGCCCACCCAGCGCCTCCCCGATTTGCGGCAGCGAGGCTTCGGTCTCTTGGCGTGCCAGGAACATCGCGATCTGGCGGGGCAGGGCGATATTGCGGGTGCGGCTGCGCCCGGTGAGCTTTTCGATCTCAAGATCGAAGTGTTTGGCGACCGTCTCGATCACCGTCTGTGGGGTGAGGTTGTGGCGGCGGGGGTTCGTATCGATGAGTGTGCTCGCGACCATCTCGCGGCTGATGGGCTGGCCGGTGAGGTGGGCGTAGGCGATGAGCCGGGTGAGGGTGCCCTCAAGCTCGCGGATGTTGTTCTGGACGCGCTGCGCGACCAGCGTGAGGATTTCGTCGGAGATGGCCGCGCCGCGTAGGGTGGCTTTGGCTTGCAGGATCGCCAAGCGGGTTTCGAAGTCGGGCGGCTGGATGTCGGCGAGCATTCCCCATTCAAAGCGTGAGCGCAGCCGTTCTTCCAGGGTGACCATCGCGCGTGGCGGTCGGTCGCTGGTCATCACGATCTGGCGGTCGTTGCCGTGCAATGCGTTGAAGGTGTGGAAGAACTCTTCCTGGGTGCTTTCCTTGCCGGCGATGAACTGCACATCGTCCACCAACAGTACGTCGATGGTGCGGTATTTATCGCGGAGTTCGCGTTGGGTGTGGGTGCGGATGGCAAGGATCAGGTCGTTGGTGAATTCCTCGGAGCTGACATAGAGCACGCTTAGCCCTTTGTCGGCGGCGGCGTTGCCGATGGCTTGCAGGAGGTGGGTCTTGCCCAGCCCCACGCCGCCGTGTAGGAAGAGCGGGTTGTAGGCGCGTCCGGGGTGCTCGGAGACTGCGAGTGCGGCGGCGTGTGCCAGCCGATTGCTGCTGCCGACCACGAAGGTATTGAATTGATAGCGGGCGTTGAGCCGAGTCGCGGCGCGGGGCGCGTCGTCGCTGGGGCGCCCCGCCACAGTTGGTTTCTTGCGGGTGTATCCGTTGTTATTGCCAAGCTCGCGGCTGTGGGGCGCCTCGACCGGCGACCACACAGTAAAGGTGACCTCGATGGGGTTGCCGAGTATGTCGCTGAGGGTGCGCTCGATGGTGGGGAGGAGGCGTTGTTCGAGCCAGTCTTGGGCATACGCATTGCGCACGCCTATCGTCAAATGATTCTCGTGGAACGCCAGCACCTCGGTGCCATGCAGCCAGGTTTCAAACGAAGCCTTATTCATCTGCAATTGCAATTGTCCGAGGGTGGCTAACCATGCGTCTTGGGGGTCCATAGTTATACACCTGCAATAAGCACTAAACTATCATCGCGGCGTCTATATCATCAGTCAAACACCGTTTATATCAAACTATTCAATTACCTATATTGCTTACCAAACGCACCAATGCGGCTCTGTGCGCGTCGCTTGGGCCGATAGTTGGTGTAGATCGGCACTTGGTGGCTTGGGGATGTCGTTTAGATCAGGCTGCTATCATTCTAGCAGAAGCTGGCTTTTGCCTCAACCGATTCGGACAGGTTTAGCTTAAAGACTTCTGAAATTTAAACAAGCCAAAGGTTAGAGCATCGTTAGATATCACGGCGCGCCAAACCGGATGTTTTTGGTAGAGAAAGAAAGACGCTAACCGCCAATCCTGGGGGGGTGAGGGTAATCCTGCCCGCTCCCTTGTGTAGAACGCGCGTTCGCCAGGTTTTATGGCGCTAATGTTAAAACTTTGTGGGTGCGCTGAAGTTTTTAACATTATAAGTTAACGTCCCAAATCTAGGAATAGAACCCCTTGCCACGTCGAGTCTGTGAGATGTTTGTATGACAGTCAGCACGCTTTGCGATCATCCCTTGTCGTTGCAGGCGCGTCATGTGCACACCTTGATGTGCACCGCTGTGCCCCCGGTCTGGCCCAGACTCTTTGTCAGCAGCGCCCCGAAGTTTGCCCCCGGCGTCAGGCTGCCAAGCGGCACTGCACGCCGCGCGCCGGTGCATCCCGGCGCGTTGCCGGCTTGCCCCAACACCAGCCGGTAGCCCAGCAGCGCAAAGGCGATCGCCTCCTTGCTCTGCACCGGGATGCCGAATTCATCCGCGCGCCGGATGCGCACGCCCGGCATCTGCGCGGCCAACATGCGCATTAGGGTGGGGTTGCACATCCCCCCTCCGCCGCCGATTACCTCGTCTACCCCGCCCCCGAAGCGCGCGAAAGCATCCGATATGCTGCGTGCCGTTAGCATGGTCAAGGTCGCCATGAGGTCGGCGTCGCCTATGCCCATATCGCGCGCCCGCGCGATGATTGTGTCAACATACGCCGGGCCGAACATCTCCTTGCCGGTGGTTTTCGGGGGGCGCGCGGCGTAATAGGGGTGTGCCAAGAGCAGGTCGAGCAGGGCCGTGTGTGCCTCCCCTTGCGCCGCCCACGTGCCATCTTCATCATATACTAGCTCTCCACCGGAGAGCTGGGCCGCTGCATGGTCCATTAGGCTGTTGCCGGGTCCGGTATCGAAGGCAAAAGCCGCATCGGGGTCACCCCCGGCGGGTAGGATGGTCGCGTTGCCGATCCCGCCGATGTTCAGTATGGCGCGGGTGTGCCGAAGGTCTTGGAAGAGCAGGATGTCAAACAGACTGACCAGCGGCGCGCCCTGACCGCCGGCTGCCACATCACGCGGGCGGAAGTCTGCGGCCACCGTGACCCCCGTGCGCTCGGCAATAATAGCAGGCTGTCCCAGCTGCAAGGTGGCTTGTACGTGCCCGTCCTCCTCCACGAGGTGATAGACGGTTTGCCCGTGCGATGCGATCAGGTCGGGGTGCCGTCCGGCAGCGTGGATGGCGGCTTGTGCGGCGGCGGCGAAGGCCTCGCCGAGCGCAAAGTCGAGCGCGCAGACCCGGCGTGTGCTGCCGGTGCCGGGCGGGATGATGGCGAGCGCTTCTGTGCGGAGCGCGGGCGGTATGGCGTGTGTGCTGGTGGCGAGCAAGCGCAGCTCAAGTGTGCTGCCGTCTGCATCGAAGCGCACAAGTGCCGCCTCGATGCCATCGATAGAGGTGCCGGACATCAGGCCCAAGACGATCATGGGAGCCTCCCTTTTCGCGTAAGCCTACCAATGCCGTCGGGTGGCGTCAACCTGAGAGGCCCGCGTGATTCGGCAAGCGTGGCGTTGGTAGGCGCAGGTTGCCTTGCCGGGCGCGCGGGTTATACTATTGCCGTATTTTGTAATAGTGGTTGCCATGCTAAATCGACAGAATTCCCCAAAACATAATTCGTTCCTCCGCGCCCTCCGACGCTATAACGTGCTTATACTGGCGCTGCTGGTCATGATCGCAGCTTCGGCGATCATCGCCACCCTGCCCCCGCGCGATGCGGCGACACCGGTCCCCGGCAATGTGAGCGCCCCTCCTCCCGCCGACCCCGCCGCGCCGCCACCCGGACCACCAACGCTCGACCCGACGATACAAGACCGGTTGCTCCAGCTCCCGGCAAGCAGAGCGCTGCCCGATGCGGAGAGCATCGCCCTGGCGCGCGCGCCCGAACCCTTCACGGTGACCCTCGACCGCAAACGCAACACTGTGTTTACATACACCGTCTCCGAAGGCGATACCATCTTCGGCATCGCCGATAAGTTCGGCCTTGCTCCGGAGACTTTGTTTTGGGGCAACCCCGGTAAGACCAAAGACCTTCAAATGCTCCGGCTGGGCATTGAGATAAACATCTTGCCGGTCGATGGAGTGCTCCACGTCGCCAATGGACAGCAGAGCCTGCAGAGCATCGCCAACCGCTATGGCGTCGATCCGTATGATATTGTCTTCTCGGAATACAACACCCTCCCCGCCGATATCGACTTGGAGGCAAAGCTGCCTTTCAACACCCAATTGGTGCTTGCCGGTGCCGAAGGCGAAGCGCTCGACGTGGCCGCAACGGTGATGGTGGAGGGCAGCGGGGTTGGGGGCGGGCAGGTGCGCGTGACCGGTGGCCCCGGCTCGTGCGGCTTGGTGACGGTACATACCGCCGGGCGCGGCGTCTTTAGCACGCCGCTGTCGGGGGGATATACCTTTATGCAAGACTTCTACCCCGGCATACATAACGGTGTCGATCTGGCCGGCTCGATCGGCGATGGCGTGATCGCAGCGGATGGCGGCACGGTGGTCTTCGCGGGTTGGCACAGCGGCGGTTATGGCAAACTGGTCGTCATCGACCACGGTAACGGCTTCCAGAGCTACTATGCCCACCTCAGCAGCATCAGCGTGAGCTGTGGCGCCGGGGTATCGGCGGGACAGCGCATCGGCTCGATGGGCAGTACCGGCAACAGCACCGGCGCACATCTGCACTTCGAGATTCAGCAGGGCGGCGTGCCGGTCAACCCCCGTATTCACATCATCCTCTAGGCGGCAGCACAGGATATTGGGGCATCATTAAGGTTTTCACCGGAGTTTCTCATGCGTAAATCTACCTGGATAGCCGGCATCGCCGGCGCGCTCGGCGGTGTGGCATGGCTGGGCTTTAAGGTGCCCCCGGTGCCCTTCGCGCCGCCCGACATCCCCGGCCAGGACCGGGGCACGCTCACGCTGCCCGACGGCCTGCCTGCCCCGGTACAACGCTACTACCGCGCTCTGACTCTATTCCCGCGCGCTGCGAGCGCATACGTCAGCGGGCGCGGGCGTTTTCTGTTGGCTCCTCTATCGTTGTGGGTGCCGATGCGCTGGCGCGCATACTTCGAACCCGGCCACCAGTTCCGTTGGGAGACCGATCTAACTTGGTTTGGGCGCACGGTGCTGCGTGGCTGTGACGAGATTATCGCCGGTAACGCGCGTTTTATCAGCGGGCGGCAGGTCATGACCGGCGACGCCATCTACAGGACCGAATGCACGGTGTTGTGGATTTATACTCTGGCGTTTTGCCCTACCGCGCTGCTTGAATTGCCGGGGATAGAGTGGGAGGCACGCGACGCAGTGAGCGCGCGCTTGCACTTCACACAATATGTTGCCGACGCACCGCCCCTCACCCTGCACTTCGACCCCGCCAGCAGCGCATTGACGCGCGTGACCACCGAGCGCTTCCACGCTGCCTCCGGCACATACCGTCCATATCAAGCGCGCTTTGGCGTGCGGCGTACGATGGGGGGCGCAAGCCTTTCGAAAAACGTCAGCGCCGCCTGGGGCGATGCCTTCTACATCAACATAGAGCTAGAATGTGTCCGCTACAACATCGCGCTGCCCTTCTCGACGGAGGCGGTATAACGCATGGCACCGGTTGAACCATCAGGCCAAGAGGTATCTTCGCCCCTGTGGGCTGTGCTGCGCAGCTATGGTCTGCTGCTGGCCGCGCTGAGCCTGCTCCTCATATCCGCTGCGCTTATCATCTCCCTGCCCACTCGCGCGCTTATCGTCGCGCCCACCGCCACCGCTACGCCTACCGCCCGTCCTACTGCCACCGCCACGCCCACCCTTCCCCTGCCCACGCCCGATGTCGAGACCTTGCTAGACCTCTCGGAAGCGCCGGTGAGCGCAGACGATGAAGCACAACTGCGGCGTGAGCCGGAGCCGTTTACCCTGCCGGCGGACCTCTCTAAACGGGAGGAGCTGATCGTCTACACGGTGCGTCCCGGTGATACCCTGTGGAGCATCGCCGCGCGCTTTGGCCTAAAGATGGATAGCCTCTTCTGGGCCAACCGCGAGGCATTGCCCGACGTGCATATGCTGCGCGTGGGGCTGAACCTAAACATCTTGCCGGAGGACGGGGTATATTACCGCGCCGACGGCAGCGAGAGCATCCAAGAGATCGCTGCGCGTTTCAACGTCACGCCAGAGGTTATCATCGATTCGACGTATAACGAACTCGCCGACCTTGCGTCCGAAGATGTGCCCGCGAAGGGCACGAATATTGTCATACCCGGCGGTGTTGACAACTATGCCGATTGGGTGTGGCGGCCCGAAGTGATCTATGCGACGACTTCCGGCGGCGGTGGTGCGGGCATCAACTTTGCGCCCGGCCACCCTGGGAGCTGTGGGGTTGTACCGGCGGGGAGCGGTGGCAACGGTGTCTTCACCGACCCAGTATCGGGCTGGTACAAGGTTGGGTGGACCTTCCAAGACTGGCATCGGGGCATCGACTTGATGTCGGCGGAGGGGGTGCCGGTGGTGGCTGCCGCGCCGGGCAGCGTGATCTTTGCCGGTTGGAATACATGGGGTTATGGCAACTTGGTCGTGCTCTCGCACGGCAACGGTTGGATGACCTATTATGCACATTTGAGCTGGCTAAACGTGGGCTGTGGGCAGTATGTCGGGACCGGGCAGGTCATCGGTGAGATCGGCACAACCGGGCGTTCGTCCGGGACACACCTGCACTTCGAGATTCGGCAGAACGGCGAACCTCTAAATCCCCAAGACTTCATCGTTTTCCAATAAAGGCCGGACATCTGGCAGCAGAACCGGTTGAGTAGCTATAAATCTAGGTGAAATTAAGAGACCTGCCCGGCATTTGTATAAAAAATGTCTAGACTGTGCAAAATCGTTGCTTCTAGACTGCTTGTCCGTTACCCTAGAATTAAGCGAAAATAAGCTGGCAGGGAAGCTGGCATCAAGACGGTGGAGGAAGTCCGCTCGACAGCAGAGGTGTCGGAGGGTGTCATTATGATAGAACAACCGGTTGAATATGGCGTGAGCACCAAGCTGTTCGTGGTGAGTAAGAAAACTTGTGACGAGACGCTCGTGCTGTGCGGCAACTATGAGCATGGACGGTGGACGCGGGTGCTTTCGGCGCGGAGCGCGCACGCGCTCTGGCTTTACCTGACCCGTATCTTCTTCCTCGAACACGCGCGTGAGGTTCTATCGATTGTGACTACCGCACCACTGCGTGGCATAGATAGGCCGACGATTACAACCGATGTGCAGATCAGCGCCACCGACGATGGTATGGTGAAGTTGATCGGCACCACGACTAAGAACAAACAGTGGACGGCTCTGCTGAGCGCACAAGAAGCGCGCCGCCTATGGAAAGCATTGGACCAAACGCTCTATCCCTTTGGGTGGGAAGGAGCAAACTATATTGCCACCGCGCACTGAGCAGGGTAAAGGTGCCCCCGGCGCTATACGGGCGGTCGGCTGATCTTTAGCCGCCCGCCCGCTTTACTTTGCAGGTGGCCGTGTAGCAGTGAAGGGTTGATTGTTAGCTAGTGAAAGGACAGGACATGAAGCAGTTGTTCCGAATCGGGCACGTGGGGTTTTTACTCGCCGTTACGTTGGCCTTCTGCGCTGTTGTTCCCCTCCCCGGCGCCACAACCCAAGAGGATATCAGCGATGGTATCGATCTTCCGGGTATCGATTTCCCCATCGTCACCCACTACCCAGAACGTGGGGACGGCGAAGCTGCGCCCAAGACGGGCGGGTTCGAGGTAAGCTATGGCGTATACCACAACCGCGAGAACGATTACTATACGCCAAGTGTCGAGAAGGTTGTCGCTTTCATCGCCAAAGTGGAGATGATGACCGAGTTTACGCCGTTGTACATGTACAACGACTTCGCCGAGGCGCAAGAGGATGTCGGCGCGGTCCAGATCATCCACAACGTGCCGATCGAAGGCGCGCTCTATTCTATCGTGCTGCCCCCACACTGGACGCGCGACGCCGCTTTGCCGGTGTTGCTATCCGGCAACGGGGCAGGCATCAGCAATAACAGCCTCTTCTTTGACAGCAGTCTGGGGGTCTATGCACCCGTCATTGCATGGACTTCAGTACAGGACGGCGGGAGCGGCATCATCGTAGCGCTCAGCAATTGCGGCGGCACCGAGAGCCAGGGCATCGATGACATCACACTGCGCTCGGTGGGCGCGTTCTTCGACTTCATTGCAGAGAACGGCGGCGATCCACACAACGTGGTCACCTCCGGTGGCTCACGCGGGGGGGGAGCCTCGTTGGTGTGGGCTGCGAACCCACTTGACCTAGACTATACGGTGAACGCGGTGTTTGCACACGTGCCGCCGACACATTACGGCTCGCTGAGCCAGCTCTCAATCTTCACCTATCCCTCGCTGGGCCGCATTATCGACTTTTTGTTAGGCGATGGCAGCGCACGCTTCAACGTGGGGCAAGAGACGATCGTGCGGCGGCGCGAGTCCGCGCTCGAAATCCTGGGCGGAACCCGCGACGTGGCGGCAATGAACGCGCGCGGCGCGATCGGCTTGGCGGAACGGCTGCGCGGTAAAGTGCTCCTGATGTCCGAGGGTACGCACGATAGCTATTTCCAATTCGCGCTCTTCTTGGCTTTCGACCGTCGCCTCAGCGCTTTGGGCATCGACCATGCTACCGCCATCGTCGTTGGCGATGGGCATGACATGAGCCAATGGTTATATGACCAGACGCTCGAATATTTGCGCGCGCTGGTGCACGGCAGGCCGTACGTTGCGCCAAGCGGACGCTATTACTTTATCAGAACCTACGAGGGCCAGCGTGCTTTGGATGTGGACCGGCTGCCCTTCACGGTAGAGATACCCGCGCGCACCGGCGTTGGCCTGCCGATCGATGTGAGCGCGTGCGGCGCGGTCGGGGAGGCCTGGCAGATCACGGTGACCGGGCCGGATGGCGAGGTGGCGTGGGAGAGAAGCGGCGTGTTCGACACAAGCGAGTGTGCGACCTTTAGTGCCGAGACGTTTGACAGCGTCGGCGTTTATACCTGGGCGTTTCGTTATGCGGGCGAGGAAATCCCGAACACTAATACACCCTTCCGCGATGATGCCGGCTGCGGTGTCCCGGCGGTGACGGTGGTGCAGAAGGTACAACCTACGCTCAAGCGCGCCTTCTATCGGGGCGAAGGGTTGAGCTTCGGCATCGATCAGTTTAGCGTCCAGGCAGAGGGGTGTGACTAATATCACTGGAGAGTTAGTCTTTTTACGCTGTGCGCCGGTCCGCTGACCCGGTAAATTAATCAATTGATCGTATGAAGGAACCCGGCAGAAAAAGCCGGTATCTGCTCTGCTCACCTACGGGGGCGTTATGCGCGGCCTGGCGCTCCCATAGCGCGCACGCCGATCACCGGAACGACCTGCCGGGGTCAATTTATCGCATTGAATAATTGCAGGTGGACAAATGGGCGTAATGATCCAAACCCCGCAGATTGTTAACTTGGGCGCTTTCCCTCTCAGCTTAAACCATACCGGTTCGCTGTTTAGCTTTGAGGGCGAGGACATCACCTTTGATCTGGTCTATCTGGACGGAGGCGAAGAAACCCCTGCCGAGGTCGATGACGAAGACATAAGCGGCATAGTGCTTCTGGGGCAGGGTGTGATTACTCTAAATGGGGCAGATTATCCCGTTAACGCGGGATATTTCTTTTTCATCCCCAAACATATCACACGCCGTCTCCGCAGTGTCGGAGGCGCCTTCCAGTTCTGTGTGTTCCGTCCTAATCCCTATGAGAAATAAGCGCGCGCTTAGGTGTGAGTAATGCACGGCTAGGAATTGCCTGGGAGTATCCACCCCATCGCCCAGGCCAGCCAGATCATGGCGGTGAGGTTCATGACGAGCAGCACCGGTATTTGTAGGGTGTCGAAGCCTTTGACCCTGTTACCACGCATATCTGTCTTCCACACAAACAAAGCACAAGAGAGGCTGCCGATGGCGATGATCGTGCCTATCCATCTGGGGAACACACGTTGCACGATGGCCAGCACCAAGCACAGCCCGGTGCTTATGATGGACGAATACATGAGTATCCGCGCCGGGAGCTTGCCGATGCTCTGAGTCGTGTTCCGCAGGCCGGCCAGCTTGTCCACATCATAATCTTTGAGCTGATTGTAGAACTGTCCATAGACGCCGCCTAAGGCCATCGCAATAATCACATACCACGCGGCGTCGAAGTGGATATCATAGGTGACGTACCCGATGACGACTTGGAGGCTTCCTCCGCCCAGCGCATGGGTGATGATGTCCACAACGGGGCGCGCCTTTAGGCGGAACGGCTCGGCAGAATACATATATGCCATCACCAAGCCTGTGCCGCCCAAGAAGGTTGTCCAAAGCCCGCCAAGCAGATATAGGGCAAAGGCCAGGCCAGAGGTTACCCAGAAGACGATCATCGCGGTGCGTCGGCTCAGCAGCCCACTGCTGAGCACATTCTGTGCGCACTTGTCGGGGTCGAGCGCATCGCTTTGGGCGTCCTCTATGTCGTTGATGATGAAGGCGCTCGACATACCCAAGCTGTTCGCGATCACGATCGCGCCTAGCTTCCAATCGGGCACAATATCGTTTTGTTGTATCGACAACATAGAGCCGAAGATGGTCAATGGCACGACAAAGGGGATATGCTGCCGCCAACGGATCAACCGGAGGATAGTTGATATTGTTTTTATTCGTGTTGATGCCTGCATAAAAATCTGGTCTCTCTTGTTTGCTTCAATACTGCCAGTCAAAATGTTACCATTACCATACGTTAATGCCACTCACCGACGTATGGCGCATGTGCCTCTAGATATTCGTGCACTAAGACGGCGGCCCGCGAATAGGAGAGCACCAGTGGGTGCGCCATCAGCGCCATGATCGCTGTCACACGTGAACGACTGCGGATAGCTTCGACCGTCAGGCGCTCGTAACGCTTGACGGCGCGCATCAATAATTCGTGTGCCTCCGGGACCCCTCCGACCGGCAAGGGGTGTATACCGTCCCGGTCGACTACACAGCTAATCTCAACCACATCGTGCGGGCGCATACAGTCGATGGCGCCTTCGTTGGGCACGTTAAGCCCCGTATATAGCGGCGTGCGCGTCTCGAACGCCTCGATTATATCGAGCGCAACCCCTGCATATCCCTCACCGGGGGCGGTTGCATCGTGCGGGTGCGAGGTTTGCCCCTCCGCTTCCGCCATGCCGGGGCGGTCGGCGTGGGCATAGTGCATATAGGTAGCGCTGCGGCGCCGCTCATAAGCATAATAAGCATCCAACGCGGCACGTGGGTGTTGGTGTACATCAATCGCGCGGAGCTGCGTCAGCAAGCGCCGGTTTAACATCTGGATTTCTTCGCCACGAGTGCGCGCTGCGCGCTGGAGGCTTTCGAGCGCGTGCTCAACATGGTAATAATAATACAGATATTCGTTGAGCCACACACCCTCGGCGGCGACCAGCTCCGGTGCAAAGACCGACAGCGCGGTGCCGGAGAGAAAGCCGGGGTTTTGCAAGAGGTCAGGCAAGACATCCTTGTCATCCGCCCACACCCGCCGCGCCCAGGATAGATGATTCAAGCCGTAAAGCTCGGCTCTGACATGTTTGGGGTCCAGCCCCAGCCACCGCGATACGGCGTGCTGCGCATGGTTCGCGCCGTCACAGATGCCCACCGCGCGCTCGAACCCGGCGTCGCGGAGCGCTTGCGTGACCAGGCCGGCAGGGTTTGTGAAATTGAGCATCCATGCGTCGGGGTTGATCTCTTTGATGAGCTGTGCATAGCCCAGAAGCGCCGGGATGCTGCGCAAGGCCATCGCGAAGCCGCCCGGACCGGTGGTCTCTTGGCCCAACACCCCGTGGCGCAGCGCAATGCGCTCATCATGCACCCGTCCGGCGTCGCCGCCGACCCGGATCGAGGTGACGATATATGCCGCGTCCGCGATTGCGGCGCGTGCGTCGCGCGTCGCTGTGATGCGGACCGCGCTACCGGCTTCCTCTGCGACCCGGCGGCAGAGCGCTTCGACCATCTCTAGCTTCTCCGCGTCGATATCCATCAGGCAGAGTTCTGTTAGGTTTATGCGTTCGGCGCGCCGCAGTGCTGCGCTGAGGAACAAGGGCGCGCGGACCCCGCCACCACCGATCAATGTGAGTTTCACTTGTCGATACCCCAATAACACACGCGGGAGTGCTCTCCCCCTTTATCTACATGCTCGCCAGCTGCGAGGGCAAGATTTGCTCGGTCAGGAGGCGCTTGAACAACGGCTTAAGGTCGCCACCGTGTGCGGCGCCTTTGATGAGCGTGTAGCCCTGGGTGTAGGTGAAGATGTATGCGCGGAACAGCGGATGTGTCATAAATTCAAAGCTCTTACGGGCGCGCGTCTCGGTGCTGAGGCCATGCACCTGTAAGTATTCGACTGCCTGTTCGGCGTTGAGCTTGCCGGTGTGGTAAAGGATCGCGGCATTACCGCTGACCGCGTTGAGCGATCGCAGCGCTGCGCTGATCTGGCGCAGCTGCGCCGCATCGACCGGGGGCAGCCCTGCTGCCGGTACGATGACCTCGGCGGTCCAGTCGTGGTGGCTGCCGTCCGGGAAGATGATCTCGACCGCGTGGGTGGCGATGCCCTCGGCGATGACGGCAGAGGGCGAGTGGAGGAGCATCGCGGCGTGTTCGGCATAGCCCATCTCGTGATAGAGGCGTTGTTCTTTCAACATGTGCTCGGTGTGGTGGCCGGGGTAGCCCTCGTGTGCGAACAGGTCCGCCAGCCCAAGCGCCGAGACCGGGATGTCGGTGTTGAACTCGATCAAGGAGTGTGAGTTGCCTTTATACCAGTTGTAGGCACTCCAGGGTTGATCGTTGGTGAGGCTGATCTCGACGGTCTCGCCGGGCAGCAGATCGACGAAGGCCAGAGTGCGCTTGCGGGTTTCGGCGCGGGCCAAGTCGAGGAGGCCGGGCAGCTTTTCGGGCGTGATGTCATATTGCTTGCGCCAGGTATCCAGGCGCACCGCGAGCGGGCCGCTGCCGGGGAGCGCGTCTTCGAGCGCGCGATGGCCCGCCTCGAACACAGCTTCGTCCACCTGCTGTGGGCTGATGTCAAATATGCGGTTGACCTCTTCGAGGTAATCAAAGGTTTTGCCATCGAGCATTCGTATCGTGCAGGCGATGGCGCGCAACACCCGGTTGAGGTAAGCGTGGCGGGTGAGGTCGCCGGTGGGGAGGGATTCTTGCAGGTGGGCAAGGTCGTTGTGGAGGGTGTGGATCGGCTTCTTGGGCGCAGCGGCAACCGCCGCTTTCAGGTCGGGTGGTCCACTGTAGGCATCAATATAACCGTCGATGTGTTTATCGATCTCTAATACCAGGCTGAGGTAGGCTTCCCCAAAGTTGTCGAGATTGGTCACGTTGTGCTCCTTCGTCCATATACGGGTAACAAGACAGGTGGTGCCTGCCGGTTCAGCTAATCACTACCATCACGGCGTCCTGATCGACGCTATCCCCGGCCTTGACGTTGACGCGGCTCACCACGCCGTTACGTGGGGCTTTGATCTCATTGCCCATCTTCATCGATTCGAGGATCAAGAGGGTGTCGCCGGCCTGCACTTCCTGTCCATCTACAACGTTCACTTCCAAGATCAAGCCGGGCATAGGCGCGACGATGGGCAAGTCACCGCTGGGCGGTACGAAGGTGGCGCGCCCCAGGTGTTGTTCGCGCTCGTCGGCCACGTGGAAGGTGTATAGGTTGCCGTGCATCAGCACATCATATTTGTCGTGCCGCCGCTCCACCAGCGCTTCGTAGGAGTGTTGGTCGATGAGCAGAGAGCGCACCCCATCGTTGAAGGTGCTGAAGTCTACGGTATGTGGTACGCCATCGACGATAAGCTCGCTGCTGCGGTTGATCTCTATGACAAACTCATGGCCGTTGATGGTGGTTACATATTTCATCTTTTATACCTCCACCCCACGGCCCCGGTCGTGGTAGGACCATTTCCATTTAGAACCGCTTTCGTTGCGGTTGCTTTGTTGGGCGATGCGGGCTTGTTGGTGGTCGCGGTGTGCAACCAGGGTGGCGAGGATCGCCGCGATCTTGGTCTCGGTTTCGTCGTTGTCATCGTCGAGCGAGAAGCGCTCTTCGACGAAGGTTGTATCGAAACTGCCGGACATAAACCGGATGCTGTTAAGCAAGTTCTGGTGGAAGGGGATGTTAGTCTTCAGCCCCATGATGCGATATTCCTCCAGCGCGCGCCGCATCCGCAAGAGCGCCGAGGGGCGTGTCTCGCCATAGCAGATCAGCTTGCCCAGCAGGGAGTCGTAATAGGGCGTGACTTTATACCCCACATACACACCGTGGTCTACGCGCACGCCGGGGCCGCTGGGTGAGAAGTAGGAGGTGATGGTGCCGACCGAGGGCAGGAAGTTATTAAAGGGGTCTTCGGCGTTGATGCGGCACTCGATGGCCCAGCCCTTTATGCTGATCTCGTCTTGTGTGCGTCCGAGCTTGCGCCCGCGCGCGATGCGGATTTGATCCTTGACGATATCGACGCCGGTAACCCACTCGGTGACCGGATGTTCGACCTGGATGCGGGTATTCATCTCCAGGAAGTAGAAGTTTTTCTGTTTATCAACCATACATTCGATCGTGCCGGCGTTCACATAGTCCACGGCGCGTGCCAGTGCGATCGCGGCTTTGGTCATGCGGGCGCGCAGCGCGGCATCGACAAACATAGAGGGCGATTCTTCGACGAGCTTTTGGTGCCGCCGTTGCAGCGAACATTCGCGCTCACCCAGGTGAATGACGTTGCCGTAGCTATCGGCGAGGATTTGTATCTCGATGTGCCGCGCCCCTTCGAGCGCCTTCTCTAGGTAGACCGTGCTATCGCCGAAAGCATTCAGCGCCTCGCGTCGTGCGGCGTTGAGGCAATCGTGCAGCGCGTCAGGTGTGCGGACCAGGCGCATCCCCTTGCCGCCGCCGCCCGCCGCTGCTTTGACCAGCACCGGGTAGCCGATCTCGGCGGCAGCGGCGGCGAGTGCGTCGTCGCTTAGGCCCGGTTTGGTGCCTGGGATGATGGGCATCCCGGCGGCTTCGGCGATGGCGCGCGCTTGGAGCTTGTCGCCCATCGCGTGGATGGCTTTAGGGCGCGGCCCGATGAAGGCGATCCCCTCGTCGATGCAGGCTTGGGCGAAGTCGGCGCGCTCGGAGAGGAAGCCATAACCGGGGTGGATGGCGTCTACGTGGGCGTTTTTGGCGACCGCGACAATCTTATCGATGCGTAGGTAGCTTTCCGAAGGCGGCGGTGCGCCGATGTGATAGGCTTCGTCGGCATAGCGCACATGTAGTGCATCGCGGTCTACATCTGAGTAGACCGCGACGGTGCGCAGCCCCAGCTCGCGGCAGGCGCGTATGACGCGCACTGCGATCTCGCCCCGACCGGCGACGAGAACTTTGTTAAACATGGTAGGTGTATCGGCCATTCATTCACTCCCCGGCGGATTTTGCCGGTGTATTTACGGGTTTAGCTGTCAAGGGATATCGTCTACGTCGTCCTTAGGACGATGTCGCCACCAGTCGAACAGCGCGCCTAGCCCCGTCCCTGTCGCCACGCCCAGGGGGACCGCGTCGAGCAGTGCGCCGAGCAACGCGCCTGTGAGTACGCCAACCAGCAAGCCGATGTCGCGTCTTTCGCCCCGTTGGCTCATCTGTTCCACCGCTATTGCGCCAGCTTGCTTTCCAGTGCAGTGATGCGCGCGTCGATCTCGTCGGTCGAGACGCCTAGCTCGGCCATCTGCTCACGTGTTGTGCGGAGCTTCGCCAGCTCTGTTTCGATGGCAGTTGTATCGACCGGCGGATCGGGCAGCGGCGGTGTGGGGGGTGGTGGCGTGGGGGTGGGCGGCTGCTGCCAGGCTGGGGTGAAGACTTCGGCCTTTGGTGCGCGTGCGATCAGTTCGGCCAGGTTCACCAACGATTGTCGAAACGCCTTCCGCCATGCGCCGGGGCCGCCGAAGTCGAGCCAGCGCCCCAGGAAGCCGGTTTTAGTATAGTTCACGCCGAGGGTAACGTTGGTGCCGCCGCCGGGCGCGGGGATCATCTTGATAGAGATGGTCATCTTCTTGTACTGCCGGTTAAACTTCCCGCTGCTGTCGCCTTCCACCTCGTAGGCCACATAGTTTGGTGCGGCGGCTTCGTAGAAGGTTTCTTCGAACCAGCGCCCGTTAGATAGTTCGACCCGGCGCGTGCTCCCGGTGAGCACGCCGGCGTCGCGTGTGAGCGCTGCCTTGACGACCTTGCCGGATGGCAATACTTGCCACTCGGCATAACGGGGTATGTCGGCCATGCAGCGCCAGAGGGTGTGCTGGTCGGCGTCGATGGTGCGGGTTTCGGTAACAGAGGCCATTGTCCTATCCCTTCTCTATTGCGCTCTACAGAGGCATGTTGCCGTGTTTCTTCGGCGGGTTGCTGTCGCGTTTGTTGCGCAGCATTTCGAGCGCGCTAATCAAGCGTGGGCGGGTGTCGTGTGGTTCGATCACATCATCGACATAGCCGCGCTGTGCTGCCACGTAGGGGTTGGCGAACTTCTCGCGATATTCTGCCACCAGCTCGGCACGGCGTGCGTCGGGGTCTTCGGCGGCGGCCAGCTCGCGGCGGAAGATGATGTTCACCGCGCCCTCCGGCCCCATCACGGCAAGCTCGGCGTTGGGCCAGGCTAGGTTTAGGTCACTGCGGATGGGTTTGCTGTTCATCACACAGTATGCGCCGCCTTATGCCTTGCGCGTGACCACGGTGATCTTGGGCACGGTTGCCTCACAATAGGCAAAGAGCAGCTTCG
>CAZJBO010000009.1:0-19900 GCA_964544075.1 uncultured Anaerolineae bacterium | reverse complement strand
CGCATCCCCCCCACCACAGAACACGTCGTAGGCAACCGCGCCGAGACGCTCATCGTGCGCAACGGCGCCCCTGCACCCATCATTGACGAATGCCCGGTCGTGCTGGCCCAGACTTACCACTGCGGACACCAAGAACACGCCTATATCGAGATGGAAGGCGCGCTGGCCGTCCCCTTCCCCGACCACAGCATCACCATATACGCCCCCTGCCAGAGCATCTTCATCAACCAAGACAACCTGGTCGCCGTGCTCGGCCTCCCTCCCGAAAGGGTGCGCATCATCCAAACCCCGGTCGGCGGCGCATTCGGCGGCAAGGACGACAATATCTACACCCTCACCGGGCAGGCCGCCGCGCTCGCGCTCAAGGCCGGGCGTCCTGTGCGCATCACCCTCAGCCGCGAAGAGTCGATTGTCTCCTCGTACAAGCGCCAGGCCATGCAGATTGACCTCAAGATCGGCGCGGACGCAGACGGCACCCTCCGGGCAGCGGAGCTTAACTTGCTGCTCGACAGCGGCGCATACGCCGCCGCAACGCCCCTGGTCGGCTGGCGCGCCTCAATGCACGCCGCCGGCGCATACCGCTACGAGGCGTGCCACATCGACACTCAGGTCGTCTATACGAACAACGCCTACGCCGGCGCGTTCCGGGGCTTCGGCAACATCCAGGCCGGCGCTGCCATCGAGCAGGCAATGGACGAACTCGCCGCGCGCGTCGGTATGGACCCTATCGACTTCCGGCTCAAGAACTGCTTACAGCAAGGCGACCGCACCATGACCGGCGACGTCGTCGAGCACGCGGTCGGGCTGACCGACTGCCTTAAGTGGGTGCGCGCCCAATCTGACTGGGACCGCAAGCGCACAGCCTACGCCGAGGTGTGGAAGGCTGCCGACGCGCTGCGACGTGGCATTGGCGTCTCGTGCTACTTCCACGGCAGCAGCCTCGGCGCGGAAGGGGCCGACTATGCCGGCGCAACTATGAAGGTCGAGGCAGACAACAGCATCACGCTCACCGCAGGCCTCACCGACCTGGGGCAAGGCAGCCGCACCGTCTATACTTTGATCGCTGCCGAGGTGCTGGGCGTCGCGCCCGACCGCATCCGAGTGCTGCGCCCCGACACCGAAACCGCCATCGAGTCCGGGCCTACCTCGGCCTCCCGCGCAACCATCGTCGGGGGCAACGCGATGCAGCGCGCCGGTGTCAAGCTCGACCGGCTGCTATTATGGGCAGCTGCCGACATACTGCACTGCACGCCGGCCCAGGTCGTCCGCAACGGCGAGCGATATATCGGCCCGCATGAGGAGCCGATCGGCTTTGAGGCGGTGGCAGACCATGCACGCGCGATGGGGCTAACGCTCTCGGTGCAAGCGAAGTGGGGTATGCCTAACTTTGCGTGGGACTTCGAAACCGGCACCGGTAAGCCGTACTTCTGCTATGTTTTCGGCGCACAGGTAGCGGAGGTTGAGGTTGATATGCGCACCGGTGAGACGCGCGTTTTGGGTATATGGGCAGCACACGATGGCGGCAGGATCATCTTCCCCCAGGGCGCGGCAGGCCAGATGTTCGGCGGCATCGCACAGGGCCTCGGCTATGCCTTGATGGAGGATATGCGCTTCGACCAGGGGTATGTCGATAGCGTCAACTTCGATAACTATTTGATACCAACCGCGATGGATGTACCAGACATCGCGGGCAAGTACATTGAGACGGAATTCCCCGACGGGCCATTCGACGCGAAGAATCTGGCCGAGCCGGTGATGGTGGGCACAGCGCCCGCGATCGCGAACGCGCTCGCTCAGGCAAGCGGCAAGCGCCACCGGCACATCCCGGTCACGCTGGAGCGGGCGGTTTTGGGCACCGACCTAACGCGCCCCGGCGCACGTGGACGGTGCCGGGCGGCGCTGGGCTGGCGAGTGCCTGCGGTCGAACCCGCAAGCTAAAGGAGCGTGTCGCCGAACAAGGCTTCGGCATATTCCAGAAGCTGTTTTTTATGCTCCGGGGGCGTTTCTTTGCTGTCCAAATAATGCGCCAGCAGCTCGATCGGCGCCATCGCTTCGGGCGCGTCGCCCTCCCATGCAATGCGCGCGGGCCGCTCGACCTGTTTCTGGATCGCCGCCACATAATGCACACCCACATCGCGCAGCGCCGCCCTGATCTCGCGCTCACGCAAGAGCGTCTCGTTTGCCAAGCTCAGACGGATAATTAGACGCACCACCTTCCCTTTGAGGTGGGTATCGATCCACTCCAACACATACTCGGTCGGCTCGTCAACTTCGCGCGCATCAACCCGAACGGTCTGGAAGACGCGCGCATTGACCATCACGAACTCCCACGTGGTCGCGTCACGCGCCAGCTCGACCCAGCAAAAGCCCTTGTCATCATGCTCTTCGCCAAAATCCACCCGCTCCAGTGAACCGGCGTATACGACCGGCGGCGCATCGCTCTGGCCTCTGGTCAAGTTCTGATGCTTGTGGATGTGCCCCAACGCCACATAATCCCAAACCGAGCGGGCAAGCACACCCGGCGCTACGACTGCATCGTGCCCGGCCATGATCGCACGTTCGCTACCAAACTTAGCGCCATGCACAGTGAAGTGCCCCGTCAGCACACGCGGCGCAGCGCTCTGGCGCGCTTCTTCGGCCAACTTATCCTCAATTATGCGGCTGACGCGCGTCTGGAGTTCTGCATCTAGCTTGGCAATGCTCGCCCCCGACACGCTCTCACCCTCAAGCAGGCGCGCCCGATGGGGATAGGGTGCGGTAGCGACCTGCACCGGGCCGCGTTTGGTCTCGATGTGATGAAGCGCGTAGGCATCACCAACGATCACGTTGGGCACGTCGAGCGTGTCGAAAATTTCAATGCTGGTAGCCTTCTCAAGCATGGTGGGCATGTCATGGTTACCCACCAGCAACACGACAGGGCAGAGCTTCGCCAGGTCTAGGAGGCGCCAGGCAAACTCGCGCTGGTGGGTGGGAGTGGGGCGGCGGGAGTGAAAGACGTCGCCGGCACAGATGGCAATATCGACGTCGTGCACCTCGGCATATTCGATCATCTCTTCCATGCGGCGGAGGAAGTCTAGCACACGTGAGTTTATGCCGGTTCGTTGATCGAGCTTGCCGTAATTCTTTACACCGATGTGCAGGTCGGCAAAATGTAAGAGGCGGATAGGTTCGGTCATTGTTATATGCCTTATGTTGATAACCGTAACTTTCAGTCAGTCTATCGACGCGCCTTTAGTCTGCGGTGCCGGGGAAGACCCTATACGTAGGCAAGAGAATCTCTCCCAGATAGTCCAGCAAATCCGGGTAGTTATCGGGCACCACTATGCGCAGAAACCAACCCACGTCCTCATCTACCCCAAACCATTGCCGCGAAATATACTTATACCCTTCGTCCCACAAGGCAAATTCCATCACCAGCGGGTCTCCGGCAAAATCTATCCCCGTCACCTCGTAGCCATCATAAGAAGCAAAGCCCTTATCGAGCTGACCGGCGGCATAGCCAAAGAGCTGCAATCGGTTCGGCGGTGTATCAAAGCGTGTATAGAAGGCATGGACCACAGCCCGAAGGTCATAATTGATCCAGGTCACACCATCGGATGTCTCACCAACCGGCCAGCCTTCGAGCGAAGCGATCTGAAAATATCCGCTGGAATGTTCATACACATCGCCAATACTCACCGGGGGAGTGCCGGTCGGGGGCGGCAGATGGGTAAAGCGCACGGTGGGCGTGGCGGTTGGCAGCGCCGCCAAATATTCGTACAAATCGGTCTGCACCGCTTCGAGCGCTGCCTCTAGGGTCACCAACTGCGCCGCAGCAGGGGTGGCGGTTTGCTCAAGGACGTATACGCGCGTGCTGGCCGCATCCAACGTCTCGGCGAAGGTGGTACCATGCGCAGTCTCGGCCTCCAGCGTCGCAGCAAGCGCCGCCGATGCTGCTGCTTGCGTGGCACCGGCAGCATCGAGCTGTCCGTGCACGTGGTCCGCGTCCGTCTCCAGGGTAGCAAGGTCGGCTTGCAATGCCGCTTGAGTCGCACGTGCACGCGCGGCACCGGCGGTCGCCTCGGCGTTCGCATCCGCCACCGTGGTCTGCAACGCCGCTTGAGTCGCATGTGCACGCGCGGCCTCGGCAGCAAGGTCGGCGGCACCGGCGGTCGCCTCGGCGTTCGCATCCGCCACCGTGGTCTGCAACGCCACTTGGGTGGTCTGCACCAATGCCGCCACCGTCGGGGCGGCGCATTGCGTCTCAAACCCGGCAGTCATCTCAATTTCAAGGGCAGCAGCGCGTGACTCTACCGTAGCAATCCGTTCGGCGTTCTGTGTAAAATGTGCCTGCAAGGTTGTGTTATGTTGCCACGCGGCGGCAGTCGCGGTTGCGTTACGGTCGCCATTATCGCCACATGCCGTGCATAGACCGGCGATCGCCAACGCCGAGAGCAATAAAACGAAACGTTTCAAGACATCCACCCCTTCTTTGGAAAACCTTAGATACCCCCCACCGGGCCGCCTTACACCCCATCCCTGCCGACGTCGCACACCATCCTCACAGGCGCTTCTTGCGTTTCGGCGCCAGACGATCGGCGTCACGCTTAGCCGCCGCACGGCGCGCTCCCCCATCCATATAGCCGACAGCTTCGTAGAACGAAGGCCCCCACTCGCGCGTATGCACCACAACCGGCATAGGCACCGCGTGGCCCAGGATGATCGCCTGCTGCTTGGTGTCGAGCCGGGAGAGCACCTCACGGAGGCCTCCGGCTCCGCTCACCCCTGTCAACACCGCGTTGATGTCGCGCTCGTTATCCAGAAGCGCGGTGACGCGCGTCCCGACCTGGCTCATCACCTCGTCGTCAATGGCGCTGGGGCGCTGGTCTACGATAAACAGAGTCACGTTATACTTGCGCATCTCCCGCGCGATTGTGCCGAAGATGGTCTGCCGCGCGATGGCGGGGTCGAGGAACTTGTGCGCCTCTTCGATGGTGATGAGCAGCTGGCGCGGTTTATCACCACCGGCGCCCATCGCATTCTCCATACGCTCCACATAGAGGTTATGGATGCGCCGCGTGAGGTAGTTCGCAACCAAGATGTATGCTTCCAGGTTGTTACCATAGCGTCCAAACTCCAACACCACGCTAACGCCGCTGTCTAGGAAGTCCATGATACGCTGCACCGCGTCGCCGTCGGCCTTAGATTTCTCCGGCTTCAGGAAACCGAGGCGCGCGAAGCGTTCCATACGGCGAGTAAGCGCGGTCAGGCTGGCACTATTTATAGAAGTCTCCGCGAGTAGTTCTTCGATTTCCTCTCCCCCGGCGTTAACCAACCATCGAATCCAGCCCTTCCCTTTATGTTTGTGCAATACATAGGCCGCATCGATCATCGCATCAGAGAGGTTCATCGTCTGGCGCAGCATCACCAAGTCTTCGGGGTCGATCTCGTCGTAGCCCATGATGACCGTGTGGTCGAACGGCGCGTCGCGCCGCCGCGATGAGGCCGGGTCGAGCGTGAAGATGGACACCTTGCCACCATAGAGCTGCTTCAGGCCCTTCACTCTATCGCCGTCTTCGGTATCCACCTCCCAGCCATAGTCGTTGTGCATATCGAAGATCAGGCTAACCGCCGCGCCCGTCTCGATGACCCCGGCCAGGATGACGCGGGTTAGGAAGCTCTTGCCGGTGCCGCTTTTGCCGAAAACCCCCACGCTCCGCTCGGTGAGGCGCTTGAGGTTGAGGTGTACGCGCGTCTCTTCGAGTTCCAGAGGCTCGCCGACATAGAAGTGATCCTTGCCCTCTTCGCCAAAGACCATATCCACATCGGCAGCGTCGGCGTTGCGCACCCGTGTGAAGTGGCTAGGCACAGTCTTGACCGGCTTCGGTGTACCGCCCACGCTGTCGTCGCGCTCGATGGCAAGCATCGGGGCGACGTGTACCGTACCATAGGCAGCAGTGCCGGTATATACAGCAGACATAAAGGGGTCCGAGAGGTCGGGGGGCGCGCTCATGATCTGCGGGTTAGTGTTATCGAGCACAATGTCGGTGACCATGCAGAAGAAGTTTTTCTTCTGCCCCTGGATGACCACATAACGCCCCACCGCCATGTCTTCAATGCTGGCGGTGCTGTCGAGCTTGATGTCGAGGCCCTTGCTCAGCGAGCCGCCGACCACCACACCCAGCTCTCCCCCGGCGATCTTGGTGCCGTCTGTTTTATCAGATGAAGCGAATCCGGCAGCATCTCTTGGGAACCAACTGTTGAGGTCTTCGTGTTGAACCATGTGTTTCCCCTTTGGCTTGCGTCGAGTACATAATATGATACCGCGCCGCCGCACCGTGCGCGAACACTTGTTCTTTGGCTTCGTGCCGCGCTACTTCGACCGCATACGCTGCTGCGTTGCCTCAAGGTGTACATAGAGTTGCTCTAAGTCGAGGTCTGTATCAAGGGCAGAGTCGTACACATCATCATCCGCCATCGCTTCGTACGCGGCGGCCTTACCCTCCAGGCGTGCGTTCATCTCCCGCAGATCGTCCACCAGCCGACGCAG
Organism: uncultured Anaerolineae bacterium; assembly: GCA_964544075.1. Lineage (GTDB taxonomy): Bacteria > Chloroflexota > Anaerolineae > Aggregatilineales > JAFGMM01 > JAFGMM01. The sequence goes on along the minus strand of CAZJBO010000009.1, from coordinate 13,371 downwards.
CCCGTGGTTGCTCGTAGCGGTCGTCAGCTGGAGCAAGCGCACCGGCACGCCCTCTAATACACCCATCGCACGGTCGGCGCGCCGGATGAGCTTCTGCCGTGCGCGCTGCACCATGATATCCTCGTCGCTGCCCGCATCGTAGAAACCGACCAGCCGGTCGGCAAGCTGGAGCTGCTCGACCAGCACAGCGATCTGCCGGCTGAGCAAGCGTACCTGCTGCATCAAGTCTTTGGGTCGGACACCGCGCACCGCGTCTGTATTCAGCAGCGTCGCCACCGACGCCTCGGTCTGTAATATACGTTCGTAGTAACGCCGACACGGTAACGCGACCTTTTGTATTTCGTACCGGTACGAGCGCTCGTTGTACTGGCCGCGCCCATAGTAAGCGTCACGCAGCTTCTTAAGCCGCTTGTCGATCTCGACGCCACTTGACGAGTAAACATCGCGCTCATTTCTGCGCTGTGTGTCGCGCAGCGTGTCGGTGCGGAAGCGCGGGCGCATCCCCATGCGGCCCGCCTTAAAGAGCAATACTATGCCCACCAAGATCATAAAGAGCGCGATCTCTATCTGTGGGAAAGGCATTACAAAGAAAAACATCCAAACGGCTGCGGCTGCGAGCATGACGCCTGTCCGAAAATTGTTGCGCCGTCTACGTCTACGTCTCAAACCGCCACCTCCCACCGTTTATCTCGCGATCTTAGAGCTTCGCACCTCACTCAAGCGGCGCGGCACAAACTCACCACGCCCACGTTCGCCACGACATTCTCCATCTTGCACGATCACCTCGCCCCGGCTGATCGTCGCACGCAACGCGCCGACGATCTTCATACCCTCATATGGGTTATATCGGGCAACGTAGTGCAATGCTTCGGCGCGCACCTCGCCTTCGGCGGCAGGATCGTAGATCACCATATCGGCATCTGCGCCCGGCATGATCGCACCCTTCTTCGGGTACATGCCGAAGATTCGCGCCGGGTTTGCGCTCAACATCGCCACCATCTGCTCCAACGAGATGCGCCCCGCCGCCACTCCATAGGTATACAACAGCGGCAACAACGTCTCTAGGCCGGGCAAGCCGCCCGGCGTTTTCGTAAAGTCGGCCACCGCCTGCTTCTGCTCTAACGCATAATCGCAGTGGTCGGTGATGATCGCATCCACCGCGCCCGCCGCCGCCAAGCGCCATATTGCCTCCGGCTCGCCCGGCGCGCGCAGCGGGGGCTGTAGGATATAGTGTTCGGGGTGCGGCCCGGCATACACGCGGTTGTCCAGCAGCAAATATTGCGGGCAGGTCTCACAGTAAGCCGCTTGCCCACGTGCCCGTGCCGCTTGCACCAGCGCAATCGAGCGCGCGGTCGAGCAATGCACGATATAGATCGGCGCGCCCACCGCATCTGCCAAGAACAGCAAACGCGCAACCGCCTCTTGCTCTGCGAGCGCAGGGCGCCCCGCCGCATGGAAGCGCCAGCCGATGTCGCCGCGCTGCACAAGCGCCTGGGTTGCCGCGCTCACCAGCGCGTCGTTCTCGCAGTGCACGATCACCAGCCCGCCCACCTTAACGCTGGCGCGCAAGATGCGCAGAATGGTCGCATCATCGGCGTAATAGTTGGGACGATAGGTAGTGTAGAGCTTAAAGCTCGGCACGCCCAGCTCGACCAACGCAGCCAACCCCGCCTCCTCCGTGCCGGGCGGGAGATCGGTCACCATGCAGTGCAATGCATAGTCGATGATCGCATCCTCGGCCTCGGCATGGCGCGCATCCATCGCCGCCTGGAAGCTCTGGCCGGGAAGCTGCGTGGCGAAGTCGATCACGGTTGTAACCCCGCCGAAGGCCGCCGCGCGCGTGCCACCGAACCAATCGTCGGCGGTCTTATAGATGCCGGTGTCGAGCTTGATGTGGGTGTGTGCGTCGATGACGCCCGGCAAGACATAACAGCCCTGTGCGTCGATGACCACATCGCCCGGCACCGGCTGTGCAGACTGCACCAGCGCGGTGATCCGCCCGCCCTGTGCGACCACATCTGCGCACACCTCCCCCCCCGGCATGACCACCGTCCCGCCTCTGACGATTAGGTTGTGACTTTTATCCATGTGCACCAATCCTTTACGCCGGCACAACCATCTGCACCGCGCCCGGCAGCACACGCGCCTTAACCGGCGTCTCACCCCAGGGGTCGCCGTCACCCTGGAAGGGCTGCGGCGGGTCGGCTACCACGCTGACCTCACGCGCTTGCCAGTGCTTATGCGTGGCGGGGGGTTCGCGCTTCTGTGCACTACCGGCGGCCAACGACAGCCGAGCATAGCTCAACACCCGCTCTACCACGATGACGTCGAGCAGCCCATCGCTGGCGTCGATGTTGGGCGCGAGCGAGAGGTTCAGCCTGCCGAGGCTGCCGGCGTTAGCGATGAGACAAGACAGCCCTTTGCACACGATCTCGCGTCCGTCGAGCGTTATCTTGTAATTCGCAATCGGCGGCGCGCGCAACACCTGGAGCGCGGCAAGACCGTAAGCCATCACGCCCAGCACAGGTTTAAGCCGACGGTCGGTCTCTTGTGCCACCGCCGCCTCGAAGCCGGCGCTGGCACGGAGCATAAAGATTTTCCCGTTAATCTCGCCCAGGTCTACCGATTTGATCTTGCTGAAACCGCTGCAGATCAGCTCCGCCGCGCGCCGCACGATGCGGGGGATGCCGAACTCGGCAGCCAACACATTACCGGTGCCGGTGGGGATGATCGCGATCGGGACATCTGTGCCGAGCAAGCCGCCGGCGACCTCGGTCAAAGTGCCGTCGCCGCCGCAAACCGCGACTACATCCACATCTGATGATTGGGCCACCGTGCGTGCCAGACGGCGGGCGTCGCCCGCGCCATGCGTGACCGAGACATCCCACACCACGCCATGTGCGCGGAAGACATTATTCAGGATTTTAAGGATCGGTATACGTCCCCCGGCGGAGGGATTGATGATCGCATGAACCCGCATTGCCAATTACCTCACTACCTCTGGCCCATTTATCATGGCACGGGCGATAGTGTTATGTCGTTCGATAACCGGCGCGATCTCCAACGTAGTCAAACGGCCATCTCTTATTACTATACGTCCGTTGATGACCGAAAGTTGTACCCTCTGTGGGGTACAGAACAACAAGCTCGCCACCGGGTCGTGCCAGCCGCCCGCCCAGTCGATAGGATCGGGCTTAATGACGATAAAGTCTGCCGCCATGCCTGGTGCAAGCGCGCCGATATCGGTGCGCCCCAGCACCGCCGCGCCGCCCCGCGTAGCGACCTCTAGGGCCTCGCGCGCGGTCAGACCGGCAGGGTTCCCGCCCACCCGCTGTAGGAGCATCGCGAGGCGCGCCTCGCCCATCAGATGTCCAGAGTCGTTGCTGGCGCTGCCATCGACCGCCAGGCCCACCGGCACGCCGGCATCCCGCATCGCACGGATGGGGGCGATGCCGCTGCCCAACCGCATGTTCGAACCCGGACAGTGCGCCACTCCGGTGCCGGTACGGGCGAACATCGCTATCTCGTCCCGGTTTAGCATCACGCAGTGCGCATGCCACACGTCGCTACCGACCCATCCGGCATCCTCGACATACGCGCCGGGCCGCATCCCAAACTTTTCTTGGCTGTATGTAACATCGTTGGCGGTTTCGGCGAGGTGAGTATGCAGCCGCACACCATAGCTCCGTGCGAGCGCGGCGCTCTCACGCATCAGGTCTTGCGACACGCTAAAGGGCGAGCAAGGCGCAAGCGCCACCTGGAGCATCGCATAGCGCGCCGCGTCGTGATATTCTTCGATCAGGCGGCGGCTGTCCCTTAAGATGTCCTCTTCGTCCTCGACCACCGCATCGGGCGGGAGGCCGCCCTTGCTCTCGCCCACGCTCATACTGCCGCGTGTGGCGTGGAAGCGCACACCGATCTCGCGCGCCGCGCGGATTTCGTCGTCAAGGCGCGCGCCGTTGGGGAAGATGTACAGGTGGTCGGAGGTGGTGGTGCAGCCGCTCAGCATCAGCTCGGCAAGCCCCAGCTTCGCGCTCACATAGACCGCCTCCCCATCCATGCGCGCCCAGATCGGGTAGAGGGTTTGCAGCCATCTAAACAGCTCGACATCCTGTGCCGGCACGACGGCGCGCGTCAGAGTCTGGTAAAGGTGGTGGTGCGTATTCACCAAGCCGGGCATGACTATGCAGCCTTCCGCGTTGATGACCTCATCCGCGCCGGCGGGGAGCACAGCGGTCGGGCCTACTTGCTCGATTACATTATCCCGGACGAAAATTGCACCGTCCGCAATCTCGCGGCGGTCGTCGTCAATGGTCAGCAGCGTATGCGCGTTCTTTAAGAGCAGCGTGCCCATGTTTTCACTCCTGGTTACATCAGAAGTGTAGCACATATGTACAAAGGGGTTCAAGGTGCCGACGTCCGGTCTCAATGTCTGAAGTGTCCGTTAGCCAGGGCTAAAAACGGCGCGTCGATTGAAGCCTATCTATGATGCACCGGCCCTAATATTTGCATTCACGTGCAATCAACTCACTATCCCCCTATAATAAAAGAGGCTTGACCGCCATAGCGCCGACTGAGCTTAAAGTGACGATGACCATGCACATTTTATTTCTGACCCCACAGCTTCCTTACCCGCCGCATCAGGGCACCAGCCTACGTAACTTCGGCTTACTACGCGCCGCAGCGCAAGCCGGGCACGATGTCACCTTGCTTTCCTTCCAAGAGCCGGGCCAGCCCAACCCGCAAGACACCCCTCTTGCCAGACTCTGCCACGATACGCTCACCGTGCCCGCCCCACGCCCACGTACCAAGATCACCCGCGCGCTGCAGTTGGTCTTCTCCGGAGAAGCCGACGTCTTGCGGCGTCTGCGCTCCGGCGCCTTCAACGCAACGCTGCGGCGCCTGTTGGCACAGCAGCGCTTTGATATTGTCCACATCGAGGGTATCGAGATGGCGCGGTACCGCCCCCCGATAAAAGCGATGCAGCCCCACGCGGCGCTCATCTACGACGCGCACAACGCCGAATATGACCTCCAAAAGCGCGTCTACATGGTGGCCCGCGCCGCCGAGCGCTGGGTCGCAGCGGCATACTCCTATGTGCAATGGCAGCGCCTCATGAGCTTCGAGCGCACGACCTGCCGCGCCGTCCGACAAGTGTTGGCGGTCTCACAAGCCGATGCGCAAGCCCTACGCGCGCTATCGGGCGCGCCGGTACAAGTCATACCCAACGGCATCGACACCGAAGCATATATACACACACCGACCAAGCCGGTCGATCTTGGCAAAGCGGTATTGGTCTTCACCGGCAAGATGGACTATCGCCCAAACGTAGACGCGGTGCTCTGGTTCGCCGACGCAGTCTTCCCGCGCGTGCGTGCCATGCGTCCGGAGGCGCGCTTTGTCGTGGTGGGCCAGAAGCCCCACGCGCGCCTGGCCCGCCTCAAAGATATGCCGGGCGTGACCCTGACCGGCTGGGTGCCGGAGATCAAGCCATACCTACACGCAGCATCGGTTTATGTGACACCCTTGCGCATGGGCAGCGGGACACGCTTCAAAGTGCTCCAGGCGATGGCATCCGGCGTACCGGTGGTCAGCACATCGCTGGGGGCCGAGGGCATCAAGCTAACGGCGGGGCAAGACATCTTGCTTGCCGATAACGCCGCCGACTTTGCCGACGCCGTGCTCGGCTTGCTGGGCAACCCCGCGCGCCGCGCCGCGATAGCCGAGGCAGCGCGAGCGGTGGTATGCCGCCGATATGACTGGTCGGTGATTACCCCACCCTTGCTGGAACTCTACACAGCCCTACAGGAGTCGGCGACGCAATGAACATCACAGGAGGGCACATCGACCGCGTCGAGCTGGCGGCGCGCAACCGGATGCTCAGCGCGTTCCGGGCACGTGAACGCCTCCGCACACGGCTGCGACGTCGGCTGCTGCACCTGTTCGCACACCTACCGGTCCCGCCCGGCGCAGCACACCCCGGCACAATCTTGCTCATCCGCCCTGACCACGTTGGCGACCTTCTGTTCACCACCCCCGCCATACGTGCGCTGGCGCACGCCCGCCCCGATGCCGAGATCACCGCGCTGGTGGGGCCGTGGTCGGCGGAAGTGCTGGCGCCCTTCATTGAGGCGGAAGGGGAAGGAGATCACATCACGCGCGTGCTCACGCTATCCTTTCCGGGCTTCGCGCGTGCCGAACCTAAACCAAACGCCGTCGCGCCCTACCGCCTCGCATTCGCAGCCGCGCGACGGCTCCGGCAGCTGGGCGTCGAGTTCGCCGTGATAATGCGGCCCGACCACTGGTGGGGCGCGCTGCTGGCATATCTCGCCGGCATTCCTAACCGCATCGGCTATAATCTCCCCGACGTCGCACCCTTCATCACCGATGCGCTGCCCTTTGCCCCCACCACACACAGCGTCCGCCTTAACCTGGACCTGGTGGCGCGCTGGAGCGGCGCGGTCGAGGATGACGAGGCAATGCTCGCCTACCCACTGCGGGGCGAAGATGTCGCGTATATCGATGGGTACTTGGCCGACCAGGGCTGTAGCCCCAGCGCACGGGTGGTAGTCATCCATGCCGGCTCCGGGTCGGCGTTCAAGAACTGGCTGCCGGCACGTTGGGCGGCGGCAGCCGATGCGTTACACGCGCGCCTGTCGGCACGCATCGTATTGACAGGGACGGCGGAAGAAGCCTGGACGGTGCGCGAGATCGCGCGGGGGATGACGACAGAGGAACCGATCATCGCGGTAGGCGATACAAGCCTGGGGCAATTGGCGGCCTTATGCGCACGTGCCGCGCTGGTGCTGGGTCCGGACAGCGGGCCGCTGCACCTGGCAGTGAGCGTCGGCACACCAACCGTACACCTCTACGGCCCGGCAGACCCGGCGGTCTATGGCCCGTGGGGACCGGATGGACGGCACGTTGTGCTGCAAAGCACGTTAGGGTGCATACCATGTGGGATATTGGATTGGTCACGTGATGGCCCGGCCTTCCACCCCTGTATACATGAAATAAGCGTGGCGCAAGTGCTCGCGGCGGCGAGCGCAGCGCTGACGAGCGGCTAAGGAGCACATTATGTTGTGTCATAAATGCGGCAGAGAAAACCCCGAAGGCCAGGAAACATGTCTGTGGTGTGATACCGACCTGCAATCCACTCAGGTCGATATACACGCCAACATGTTCGAGATATTGCGCGAGCGCCTGTTCACAGATACCGAGGAACGGAGCCGCAAGGATGTCGAGCGCTTTCTAGAGTTCTGCCGTGGGGAGGACAAACACCCCTTCCTGACCGGCGTGAGGCTGGCGGGGATAGACCTCTCCGGAGCCGACCTATCGAACGTACACTTGGGCAAGGCCGACCTGAGCGAGGCGAACTTGCGCGGCGCCAAGCTGTGCAAAGCTAACCTGCACGAGACCAATCTACACGCGGCAGATTTGAGCGGCGCCGACTTAAGCGAGGCAGACTTAAGCGGCGCCGACCTGGGCAAGGCCAAGCTAAACGGCGCTAATCTGAGCGAGGCACAATTGAGCGGCGCCGACCTGAGCGGCGCCGACTTCAAAGAGGTAAACCTGGGCGGGACCAACTTCAGCGATGCGAAGTTAAACGGCATGGACTTAAACGGGGTGGACTTCAGCGCGATGGACCTGAGCGGCGTCGAGCTGATCCACACAGACCTGGGTAACGCCAACCTGGTCGGGACGGTGCTGATCGGGGCGAACTTGCGCGGCGCCAACCTGGTCGGGGCGGATTTGAAGCGGGCAGTGCTGATCGGGGCGGTCTTGGATGCATACTTGCGCGACGCCGACCTAAGCGGCGCGTATCTACGCGGCGCGCTGCTGATCGGGGCGCACATGAACAAAGCAGATTTCAGCGATGCGGATTTGCGCGGGGCCGACCTGATCGGGGCATATATGAGCAAGACCGTTTTCAGGGGCGCGGTGCTGAGCGGGGCCAACCTGAGCGAGACGGACCTCAGCAAGGCAGACCTCAGCAAGGCGGACCTCAGCAAGGCGGACCTCAGCAGCGCAAACCTGCGGAAGGCCAACTTGACCCAAGCACGGCTGCGGGGCGCGAACTTGCAAGACGTGGATTTGAAAGGCACGATCCTGTACGAAGCAGACTTGCGCGATGCGAATCTGCGCAACGCGAAGTTGGGCGGCCTCAACCTAAACGGGTTGCTTATGATCTTTGCTTACCTGTTCGGCGCAGTGCTGGAAGACGCGGTACTTAAGGGTATCATCCTCATTGTCATCTGCCTTTTGTGGGCATCGATGCTCCTGGTCGCGGTTAAGTGCGATGGCAGCACCGTCTTGCCCGACGGGAGCCGGTGGCGGCGCGGCAAGCTCTGGCGCATCGCACGCGCAAAGGATTGATTGTGTGCCAATTACTTAAAACGGATCGCGGAATACTCAAGGAATATTGCGTGCAATATGGCTAAAATCCTCATTGTCGAAGACGACACCGTGCTTGCTGAAACGCTCGCCGGCAACCTAAGCCGCGAGGGATACAAAGTAGCTACCACAGCCGATGGCGAGCTTGCCTATAAACACATCCTCGACAAACCCCCGGACTTGATCGTGCTCGACGTGATGCTGCCCAAGCTCGACGGGCTGAGCCTCTGCCGGATGCTGCGGCGCAACTCTGCCACTGCCCACATCCCGATCATCATGCTCACCGCGCGCAGCGGTGAGGTAGATAAGATCGTGGGCCTTGAGAGCGGCGCCGACGATTATATCGTGAAGCCCTTTGGCTTGGGCGAGCTTCTGGCACGCATCCGCGCCGTGATGCGCCGCGCGCCCTCGCGCACACCCGCGCAGCAAGACGAGCTTATCTCCGGCAACCTCCGCCTCGACCTCGTAGGGCGGCACGTCTTCCGCGACGATCAAGAGATCAACCTAAGCAACAAGGAATACAACCTGCTCATCGAACTGATGCGCAATGTCAACGTGGTGCTCTCTCGTGACCTGCTGCTCTCTAAGGTGTGGGGAGATGACTACTTCGGCGACCCGCGCACCGTGGATGTACACATCCGTTGGCTGCGCAAGAAGATCGAACCGGATGCCTCCAACCCTACGCGCATCATCACCGTGCGCGGGATCGGGTACCGCTTTGAGGGATGAGAAAGATGGCGAATAAAGATACGCCCAACCTCTGCCGCTTCCTGGCCGATGGCGCCTTCGAGCCGCTGCTCCTCTTAGATCAAGACCTCCGAATCGTTGCCGCGAACGCCGCCGCGCGCGCCATCTTCGCGACGATAGACGAGGGGGACCTTGTGACAGACCACGTGGACGATGCCGACTTGATAGAGATGCTGCGCTGCGCCAGCCGGGGCCAGAGCTGCCCGCCCGAAGTGCAGTTCACGCTCGAACAGGACGTCTATCGGGCGCGCGTGGGGCACACTATGCACAAGAACGCACCATACCTGACGCTGGCGATGCAGGATGTCACACAGCTTCTGCGCCTCAACCGCGCACGCCGCGAGATGGTGGCGAACATCTCGCACGAGCTGCGCGCCCCGATCTCCACCATCCGGCTGCTGCACGATACCCTCAACCTCCCCAGCACCGGCAAGAAGCTGCGCCTCTCTATCATGCGCAAGATCGGGCGCCAGCTCGATACATTGCAGCGCATCGTAGACGATATGCACGACCTCTCGATGATCGAATCTGGGCAAGCTATCATGCGCCTGGTCGCAACCCCGCTGGCCCCGCTCATCCACGAAGCGCTCGAACACCTCGACGAGCAAATCCAACAGCGCAAGCTCGGCGTGCGCGTAAAGACCGCCGACGATCTGTTCGTCTTGGTCGACGCCCCACAGATCACGCGCGTGCTCGTGAACCTGCTCGACAACGCCATCAAGTTCACGCCCAAGAAGGGCAAGATCGCGATCAAGGCCTGCCCCAACCCCGACAGCGACGACACCGTGTTGGTCTGCATATGCGATAGCGGGCCGGGCGTCCCGGAAGAGGAGCGAGAACGCATCTTCGAACGCTTCTACCAGCTCGACCAGGCGCGTAAGATCGGCAGGGGCAGCGGGCTGGGATTGTCTATCACCAAGCACATCATCGAGACGCACAACGGGCAAGTGTGGGTGGAGAGCAGCAATCTGGGCGGCGCATGTGTATGCTTCACGCTGCTGATCGATAGTCCGACGGCGGCGGGGCCTGAGTTCGAGGACTAATCTGTGCCCTCTGCCAGCGCCACAATCGCCGACCCGACCCACGCGCCCAGCTGCTCCGAGCCGTCCGGTGTCAGGTGTACGGCACTATCGGTATAGTACTCGCCGTCGGGAAGCGCATCCCACAGGTCCAGCCAGCGCCAGCCCTCCGCCTCGGCCTTTGCGTCGAGCTGCGCGCGATAGGCGTCGTATGCCCAGCGCGGATAAAAGGCATTGTAGCGCAACGCGCTGTTCTCCCCATCGCTGATAAACATCGGCTCGTTGACCAGCAGCACCGGCACATCCCCGGCCCGCGCAATGCCGGCGCGCAGCACGTCAAAGGCCAGCTCCGACGCGGCGAATGTGTGCCGCTCTAGGCCCTGGAAGGTCTCATCTGCCTCGAAGTCTTCCTGTCGGGGCGTATATGTGCGGGGGTAGTGCTGGTCGATGCCGGTAGCGCTCCAGGCCACGCCGTAGAGCTGCAGACGCAGCAGGTCTGCAAGCGCGCGCCGCCGGCCCAATATGGTGCCATCCCAAAAGCCGGGGGTGACAAAGCGCGCATCGTCGGGGTCTAGGTCGAGCGCATAATCGGCGATCAAGCGGCGCAACACACGGGGGTTGTTCTGCACCAGCGGGTGGTAGAGCTGCTTGGCACGCGGGAAGGACTCCAGCGTGACCAACCACACGATCAAGTCAGGATCGTAGCGCATGGCATAATCCAGCAGCATCAGGTCTTTGGTCAGCGACATAACGGGATAACCCAGGTTGTAGGCACACACACGCCGTCCGTCAGAGACGGTGTAACCTGCCGCGTTGATCCGCCCGGCCAGAGTATCGGCGGGTTCAAGCAAAAATCCCCACACCGCCGAATCGCCCAGGAGCAACACGCGGTATTCATCCTCGGCCTTGTGCGCGGCCACCACATGAGAGGAGAACATCGCATCGAGGTTCATAAGGCCGAGGTTGTACGATGCAGGGTTCGTGCCATAGGGCAGACGGGCGCGCCCGGTCATCAGGCCGTTGTAGAGCGAAAGCCGCCCCAACGTCGGCATGGGGTCTCGGAGCGCGAAGAGCAGATTAAACACAACGAACAAAACCCCGGCCTTCAGCACTACACGAAGCACAAAGCCCTTAGTATACTGTTCCGACTTCATCGATACCTATGCCCCAAACAACTTCAAGAAGGTCTCCCCGGCCAGCCCCACGTCCGGCAGCACAAACCACACCCAGCCCAACACCACAAAGTGGAATGTGATGAACACACCCGCCGCCTGCCACACGCGCTTAACACGCGGGCGTGTCTGCAAACCCCGATACCACTTGCGGGTACGGTCGCTCCACAGCTTGTAAATAAACAGGCCCACACCATGCCACGCGCCCCAGATCACATAATTGAGCGCAACGCCGTGCCATAGACCGATCACGATCATGGTCGTCATCTGCGCGCCGAGCACGATCAGCAGAATGGACGGGCGGTGCTTGCGCATCATCAGGGCACGCGAGAGCGGCGAGAAGATATAGAAGCGCACCCAGTTGCTCAGGGTGATGTGCCAGCTCTGCCAGAACGCCGCGATGTTCGACTTGAGGTAGGGGCGGTCGAAGTTCTCCGGCAGGTGGATACCGAACAGCAGGCCGATTCCTATTGCGATATCGGTATAGCCGCTGAAGTCGAAGAAGAGCCGGAAGGCGTAGCCGTAGAGCAAGACCCACATCCAGCCAGCCGTGCCGGTCGCATTAGTCTGCGCAGCGATGGTGGGGTTGAGCGCAAAGAGCGCCAGACTATCGGCGACCACAAACTTTTTGAAGATGCCGATGGCGATGCGCCTGCCCCCCACTACACCACGCGCCGCATCAAGGCCGGGCATATCGGACAACGCCGCATCGTCCTTCAGGTAGCGTTCGGCGCGGTCGATGGGTCCGGAGACGATGGCGGGGAAGAACAGTACATAAGTAAGATACCGGCGCAGCGAGAGCATCGGCAGCTTGCCGGTGATCCGGTCGCGCAGCGTGTGGATGAGGCGAAAGGCGATGTAAGAGAAGCCCAACCAACGCAAATCCGCGACATCGGCGAGCGCGGCATCGCGCCCGGTCTGGCTGCGCAGCCAGCCGGCCAACGCCTCGGCAAGCGGCGCGGTCTTGAGGAGCACGAACAGCGCCACGATGCCCAGGATCAAGCCATGCAGCCAAAGGTCCCGGCGCCGGGGGACCAGCTGCGCGGCTCCCCACCCCAGACCGCCCAACAACAGTAAGGCCACAAGCACCGTCACCATACCCGGCGGGCGTGACGCGGTGGGTGTCCACCACGCGCCCGTATCGAGGCCGAGGTAACGGGTTGCCGCCAGCGCCAAGACCAGCGCCGCTGTTATGCCTAGCGCAGCTCTATCTTCGCGCGTGGTCGGCTGACCCTCTTGGCGGGTCGCCAGCCACACAATGATGGTCAGGGCCAGGGCAGCGGTCGGGAAGATAAAGTCAAGCCGCGCGATCGGCAGCCGAGGTTGAAGCCAGTAGACTGCAAGCACGCTCATACCCATCAGCGCCCAGCCACGCGCACGTGCCGGGAGCAGGGCGCCATATATCAATGCGGCGAGCATAAAGACGGCGACGTGTATCAAATCCATCTAGAAACCCTGATAAATCCACTGCGGAGAGCTATCGGCGGTGACGATGAGCAACATGATAAGTATGAGGCAAAGCCCCAAAGCGAACAGATTCTCGCGCGAGAAGAGTGTCGAAAACAGTTTACGGAACATGGCGCCCCCCGCTTGCCGCGCATCGTACAACCTGCACACTTTACCGCAAGCGGAGCCTTGTGCAAAACGTGGCGCGCGAGGCCGATTTGTTATAATGGTTACCATCTATCGTTTCGCCCATATTTAGTCGAGAAGGTTACGTTATGTCAATATCACGCCACGTGTTTACACGCTCTTTTATCATGTTGATCTGCCTCGTGATGCTGGTGACAAGCGCCGGGTCATCCGGCGCGCAAGATGACCCCACCGCCCAAACCACCGGGGCGCTCAACGTGCGCACCGGACCCGGCACCGAATATGTCGTGATCGCATCGCTGCCGACCGGCACGCAGATAACCCTAGAAGCGCGCAGCGATGACGTCGGATGGGTCTTGGTGCACACCGATGACGATACACGCGGCTGGGTCTCCACCTGCTGCCTCAGCACAAACCTCGACCTCAACACGCTGCCGCTCAGCACA
>CAZJBO010000008.1:0-20625 GCA_964544075.1 uncultured Anaerolineae bacterium | reverse complement strand
CAACCGCCCTAAGATTTCGGCATCCTTCGTCATCATGCAGTGGAATGCCGATCGCGCTATCGAATTCCTGGAATTCGCCGTTGAACACGGCGCCACGCTTGTGCTCATGCATCACTATTACACTCCATACGTCCAGGATATACACAAAACTCACTCCCAAACCCTGGCCGAAAAATTCCCCCCAAGCGAATCGCTCTACTATGACAAGACGCGCTCCGACCGCATCTTTGCCTCGGTCGAAGCGCGCGCCAAAGAACTCGGAGTCGATGTCCAGGTCCCGCCCCCCTTTAGCGCGCGAACTTACATTAACTATGGCGTCCGCAGCCTGACTGCCCCCGTTCCTGCGTGTTGGGCGCCCTGGATGAACCTCTACCTCTTGTGGGGCTTCAAAAGTCTGCGCGAGGAAACCACTATTTGCTGTGGCCTTGCTTCCGACATCGGCGCTTACTTCGACCGCGAAAAGATCGCTAGCAAAGCCGGTCTCCAGGAGGTGTGGAATTCCCCTACTATCCAAGCCTATCGTCGTAGTGTGAACGGCAAGTCGGTCAACCCGATCTGTTCTCTCTGTCGCAAGACTGACCGTTTCGACCCGTCCGCTATCTATCCGGATCAGCGGGAGTTCTTCGAGTTCAATAAGCTCGGCATCCCTCCCCACTTTCGGCAAGATTAACGAGGAGTATTCTCTATGGACCTGATCCAATTCTACCAACGTCTCGGCCTCTTCTTCGAAGAACGTGCTACCTTGTTCCTGAACAAACCCCGGCTGGCGCGGCGCGACCTGTGTTACATCGGCGGCAAAGACTATCGCCTGTGGACCGACGAACTTTACGAGGATTTGGTAGATACCCTCACCGAACGACTCGATCTCAACCCATCGGTTAGTCTGTTGGAAGTGGGGTGCGCTGCCGGTCTGCTGGCCGAGGGGTTCAGCAAGCGGGTGGGTACCTTCGTTGGGATAGACCTTTCTCCCGCGTGCATCCGTCTGGCAAAGAAACAAAAGATACCTAATGCATCCTTCCGCGTGGCCGACGGCCTCGCAACGCCTTTCGAGGATGCCTCCTTCGACCGTGTTTTTTGCTATGATGTCGTCACCAACCAGCCCAACCTAGAGGCCGTCGAGCGCTTGGTGCGTGAGATGGCCCGCATCACCCGTCCCGGTGGGCGCTTCTTGGTCGATTCTATCTTCAACCCCGAAACAGAGGCGGACTTCCCCAGACACATCGCTGAAGTGGACCAAACACTGCCAGAATTTATCCCCGACCCCGATATCGCCTCACGTCGTTGGGTGCCCTGGCGTTACAAGTTCTTAAAATGGTTTAATGAGAAGGTGTTGCGCATCACCCCCGAACCACTGGCTATCTCCAACTACTACCACCCGGCAGACTTCTTCACCGATCTGGCCGCCGGCCTCGGCGTACGTGTCGAAATCTTGCCGCTGCACAGCCGTCATCCTTATCGAGACTACCGCTACAGCGCACTCTACTATAAATAAAGTGCAGCTACACGCCGAACCTTTCGTCGAAGTTGACTCACAGGAATGGGACACCCTAGTAGAGGCCTCACCCGAAGCCTGGTTCTATCACCTTGCTCGGTGGGTCGAGCTAGAGGCTCGCTACAACCGGTGTCGGAACTATTCCTTTCTCATCCGGGCGGCACAGGGCAAGCCATTGGCGCTCATGCCGCTCTACCTCACCGACCTGCCCCTTGCCCACTTCACCGAATGGCTCCTACATAGCGGCCTTAACCGGCACAGCGGCCTTGCCATCACGCCGGATTTGGATTACCGTGCACGTCGGAAGGTCCAGAGCTTCGCCATCAAAGAAATCTTCCGCATCGCGCAAGCCACCCACACCGACCGCATCCAGCTCAACGCCCAGAACCTCGCCCCCGCCAACCTCCCGCCCCACCGCCGCGACATCCCCTTCTTCGTCGCCGACCATCACTTCTACTTTGGCCTCTACATGACCCCCGACAGCATCGCACCCGCGCCCGCCAAAGCATCTTGCAACGCCGACCAGATCATCATGCTCCACCACGACGAGGATACCCTCATGGCGCGCGTCGAAAGCGCCGCCATGCGCCAGGTCCGTAAAGCGCAGCGCGCCGGTGTCGAAGTCGCCGAGGTCGGTCTCGATGCCTTCCCCCAGGTGATGGCGCTGCGCCGTGCGGCACTCGCACACGGCGCGCAGACGCTCATGCCGGAGGCCTACTACCGCGCCATCGCCGAGGATGACAACTATCATGTGCTCGTCGCCACCTATCGGGGGAAGCCCATCGGCGCGGTGGAACTCCTGGTATACAAATCCGCCGCCTCCTACTTCGGCGGCTTCGGCATCAAAGCACGGCGCGCGTTGGGCTATAATGACCTGCTCCAGTGGCAAGCCATCCTCTGGAGCAAGCGCCGAGGTCTGCGCTTCTACCGGCTCGGCCCCCACTTCCCCGACCTGCCCACCGATGCCCTGATCTATCGCAAGGGCTGGTTCAAGAAGAAGTTCGGCGGCGCGTCATTCCATATCCTCCAGGGTAGCTACTTCCTCGCGCCGGAGAAGTACGCGCCGGAGCGGTACGCCTCTGTGCCCCTCGCGCCGCCGCCCCCGCCCCGCATCCGCACCTGTGTCTCGATCATCTGCCATAAGCTGTGGGCACATATCCGGAGCCTTATACCATAGGTGGACATATGAACACCAACGACCTCACGCGCGTTTTGCGGCCCTACGGCTTCCTTGCCCCCGCCTTGTCTGACTGCCCGGTGCGGTTCGGCAACGACCCCGCCGCATTCGACGGCCTGCCCATCCACACCCGCGCCGAACCCGGCGGGGCGCTCTATTACCCCGCCCGGCGGCAGCTGTTCCGCGCGCCCGGCCCCATCTATCACGCGCTGCTGCCACACATCACCTTTGAGGGCGCGCATATCGCGCCGGTGTGGGTCAACAAGGCCGGGCGTGCGCTCATCGCGTGGCTGCACCTGCCCGGTGGCGGCGCACCGATCCTGCTGGTGGGCTTGGATGTGGTGGAAGAGATCGTCCGCTACCGTCAGGGCGACCCCGCACAGGTCGAGCGCACCCAAGACAAAGCGCGCTTCGGCTTCGACTACATCGAGCGCCCCAACTATCTGTTTGATGCCCACATCCTACCCGACCATGCCACGCAGCCCTGGGCCGACCATCTGGGCTATCATCTGGCCGAGGCACTGGCGCGCTTGATGGGCCACCCGCTGGCCGCGCCGCTGCCCGGCGGGGCGCGGGGCGCGCTCGCCTTCACCGGTGATGACGATATGGCCTACCTAGAGAAGTATGACGAGCAGCTCAGGGCCACCGATGATCTGCCCATAACCTACTTCCTGCATCCCCAGACGCGCCACAGCTCCGCGACCCTGGCGGCGCTGCCCGCGCGCGTGGTGCTTGGCCTCCATCCCGACGCGCTCGACCGACCTGATGCCTACGACGCGATATGCGCCGCGCAGAGCACACAGATCAACCGGCTGGCGGGGCGCGCGCTGCGCTTGGTGCGCAACCACGGCTACCTCAATCGGGGGTACCTCGGACACCTGTCCGCATGGGAGCGCTGCGGCCTGACCCTTGACGTTAACATTCCCGGCGTCGATGGCACGGCGCTCAACGGTTCCTTCTTGCCTATGCGCACGCGCCGCCCCGATGGGAGCTGGTCGGATCATTACAGTCTGCTGACCCTATTCGGCGATGGTATGATCTATGCGCTGGCGATGACGCCGCGCCAAGCGTCCGGGCGCATCCGACGGCTCGCCCGACAGATCGAGCGTGCGCGGCCCGGCGTGATGGTGCTGAACTTCCACCCGCAGAACGTCGGCGATGCCTACCCGCTGCACCGAGCGGCAGTGCGGGTGGCGCGGCGGCGCGGCTGGGTGGCGCTGGACCTGGAACGCTATCTGGCGTGGATTGAGACGCTGGCGGGGCTGCGCCTGGAGGATGCGGGCGGTGCACTGCATCTCGGCGCGCCGGGGCGTGTGGTGGGGCTGGTGTTGCGCTGGCCGGTGCGCGGCGGCTGGCGGCGGCAGGCTCTGGACGCTTGGGAAGGCGCGCGGCGCCTGGTGCGGCCATGACCGCGCTGCTTGCGCCTGCCCCGCCGATCTTTGCGCGCCGCAGCACCGCCGCCGCTGCCTGGGGTGGGCGCATCTATTTCTTCGGCGGTGTGGGCGGCGGCGGCACCGAATCGATATTAGATGTTGATAACACATTGTGGCGCTTCGATCCGGCGGCGTTGCGTTGGCAGCGGCTGGACGCGGTCGGGGTATGGCCTTCGGCGCGGCGTTGCTGTGGGTTCGCCGCCGGTGCTGCGGGGATTTATCTGTGGGGCGGCAGCGGTCTTGAGACCGATGCGCGGGGTGAGGTAATCTATTCTTTCCTCAACGATCTGTGGCTGCTAGAGCCGGAGGCCGGGCGTTGGCGTCTGCTGGAGGCGTCGGACGACTTCCATGCTTGCCCGCTGTCGGCAGCGACACGCCCGGAGCCACGCTATACTCCGGTCTGGCGCGTCCATGCGGGGCGGGGGCTGTTGTTCAGCGGGTACACCGAGGACCGGCTCGGCAAGCGTAAGATGAACGACCTCTGGTTGTGGGGGGGCGCGCCGGGATGTTGGCAGCGTGTGCCGCCGCAGCGCGCCGGGTATGCGCCTGGGGCAGAGTGGCCCGGCTTGCGTTATGGCGCGATGTATACGTCTGGGGCGTCGGGCTTATATATCTGCGGCGGGTTCTCCGATGCGGGCGACCACATCGACCTATGGCGCTGGGACTGGGATGCGGCATACTGGGAGTGCTTGGCGTCCGACCGTCCGGAGGGGGAGGCTCCCCCACCGCGCTACCTGGGCGCATGGGCTTTATATGGGAACGCGCTGTGGATGTTTGGTGGGCGCTCTCGGCAGAACCCCAAGCAGAACTATAACGACACTTGGCGCTTCGACCTGACCGCACGGCGCTGGGAGGCGGTGACGCCGCAGCGCACACCGCACCGCTATGACGCCGACGCGCCCCATATCGGCTATCATGCCAAGTCTTCGAGCGTGGTCTTGGGGGATGCTTGGTATCTTTGGGGCGGCGAAGGCCGACACGGGCATGTCAGCGACCTGTGGCGCTTCGACTTTACGCGCGCGGTGTGGGAGATGGTCCAGCCGGCGCGCGCGGATGATCCGCTATTTTGGTGAGCCGGGCCGGGGGGAACATTATGATCGATACGCTAAAGACGCTCTTTTGGCGGCTGCCGAAGTTAAGGGGTATCAGGGCATTGCAGGTGGAGCTTGAGCAGCACCGGCAGGCGCTCGACCAACGGCAGCGGGAGCTAGACCGACAGGGGCAGGCGCTGGCCGATAAAGCCTGGATGTTGCGGAAGTATCAGGCGCTGGCCGAGGGGTCAATCAACGCGGCTCACGTCAATAGTGTAGAGCACACCCCCTGGCGGCACCCTTACCTGAGCGAAGGGAACATCCGGCGCTTCCGTGCATATTCGGAGGCGGTGTGGCGCTTCGCCCGTGTATACGCCGACCGGCGCCCCGAAGCGTTGCGCGCCGCCTTTGTAATCAACATGGCGCAGAACATGTATAAGTGGGCGCGCATGGCACAGCAGCAGGGCGCGGATGCAACCCTGGTGCTGCACCCGCATGAGCAAACCGCGCTCAACATGCCGGAGTGGGAAGAGTTCGACGGCGCTTACCCGGACTTGCTGGACGGTGCGGGCTTCCTGGCCGCGCACCCGGAGCTGGCGGCGCGGGTGGCGGTGCCGGTGGAGCGCCCCCAGATGGATGGTGAGGCGCTGCTGATGGCATATCGGCGCTTCTTGGGGGGCGAACGCCGCCCTCTGCTGACGCTCTTGGCACAGACGCCGGGGTTGCGCTACGAGGCCTTGACAACCTACGATGCGATCTATTCTTACTATGCCTGGGCCGCGCAGCTGGCCCGCTTTGACGTCTTGTATACCAACGGCCCCAGCCCTGCCGCCTATGCCAGCGGGCGGCCCTATTGTATGTTCTCGTTCGGCGGCGACCTGATGTTCGATGCGGGGCGCGGCGATGACTATGGGCGGGTGATGAACTTGGCCGCCAACGCCGCCCGCTTTATCCCCATATCTAACCCGCACACGCTGGGCCACGCGCGCCGCCTGGGGCTGCACAACGGCGTGTACCTCCCCTATCCGATGGACGAGGGCCGCTACTGCCCCGGCGAGGGCCGCGCACGCCGAGAGTGGGCCGCGCAGTATGGCGGGGCGGTCTTCGCACTCATGACAACCCGGCTCGACGCCGGGGTCAAGGGGCAGGACGCCGGGTTCTTCCAGGCGTTGGTGGATGTGGCGCGGCAGCGGCCCACGCTGCGCTTTATCTTCTTGGCGTGGGGCAAGGGCGCCGAAGAGTTCCGCCGCCGTGTCGCCGCCGCCGGGGTGGGGGGGCAGTTTATCTTGTTGCCCCCGGTGGGCAAGCAGCGCCTGATTGACTACTATCGGTCTTGCGATATGGTGATCGATCAGCTCGTGTGGGGCTATTATGGTGCAACCGCGCTGGAGGCGGCGGCGGTCGGGCAGCCGGTGGTGATGAAACTGCGCAGCGATCAATACCGTGCGCTCTATGCGGAAGATATGATGCCTGCGCATAACGTGGATGGGGCGGATGCGTTGGGGCGCGCGCTGTTGCGCCTAAGCGATGATGCGGCGCTGCGGCACGAGTCCGGCGCGGCGATGCGCGCTTGGCTGCTGCGCAACCACGGCGAAGCGCACACTATGCCTCTGCTGTTGGCGCTCTTGCGCCTGACTGCCGACCGTATCCCGCTGCCGGAAGAGATCGCGAGAGAAAACCCGCTGCTGGACCCGCTAACCGAGGTAGAGGAAGCGTATCACCAGAGTTGTTTGGAGCCGACATCATGACGATTCAAATCGAGCTGCTCACCCCGGCGCGCGAGGCGGCATACCGCCGCTTCTTGGCGGCGAACCCGCGCGCCTTGATCTATGCGAGCTTGGCCTTCCGCGACTTTCTGCGGGCGGTGGCGGGCGGCGCGCCGCGCTATCTCTTGGCGCTCCGTGCGGGCGAGGTGGTGGGGGTGCTGCCATACTTCTGTGCCGAACACCCAGAGCACGGTGTGCTGTTCAACAGCCTGCCGTGGTATGGTAGTTATGGCGCTTGCACGTTGGCGGACGAGGCCGACGACGCGGCGCGGCGTGCGCTGCTGCAAGGCTATGCCGAGGCGCTCGACCGGCCCGACCTGCTCGCTGCGACTCTCATCCTCGACCCCTGGGAAAACCGCCACCTGGATTTGTACGCGGCGGCGCTCCGGCCTCGGTATACCGACCGGCGCATCGGGCAGGTCAAGACGCTGCCGGAAGCCGGGGCAGATTTGGATGATCGGTTGTTGTATAGCTTCAGGAAGAAGACGCGCAACCTGGTGCGCAAGGCGCTAAAGCAGGGCTTTGCGCTGGAGGTGACGGACGCGGAGTGGGCTTGGCGCTTCCTCCATACGACTCACACCGAGAACATCGCGGCGCTGGGCGGGCGGGCCAAGCCCTGGACGCACTTCGAGGCGATGCGTGCGCACATCCCGGCGGCGTGGCGGCAGATTTATGTGGCGCGGCTGGAGGGTGAGGCGGTCGCTGCGCTTTTGCTGCTCTATTATCATCAGACGGTCGAATACATCACGCCTGTCATCAAGCACGCCTACCGCCCGCGCCAACCGCTCTCCTTCCTTATCTTCCACGCTATGCGCGGCGCGGTCGAGGCGGGCTATCGGCGCTGGAACTGGGGCGGCACGTGGCTCTCGCAGAAGTCGCTGCATCGCTTTAAGGCCGGTTGGGGGGCGGATGACTACCCCTATACTTATCTGGTCAACACCGGCGCCGAGGCGACTATCCGCGCCCACCTGCAAGACCTACAAGCACACTTCGCTTATTACTACATTTTCCCATATAGTCAGCTTTGAGCTTTACCGAGAAAGGCGCTAAAATCACGCGCCACCTGGTGACGTTTTGACCGGTGGTTAAGAAACTGGGGCGCTGCCCCAGGCCCCGCGCCCCCTTCTAGGTGTGCCGTCGGTGCGCTTGGATGCAGGGTCTTCGATCGCCCCGATAGAGGCGATGCGCTCAGGGCGGCTTTAACTGTTTACTTTTGATAGAGCAAGGATTTACCTAAATGTCAGAACAAAAGCCTATTGTCCCTATCTGTCATATCCCCTGGCAGCAAATGGTGATCGACAGCAACGGGGTTGTGGTGCCGTGTGCCTACCAGGGCGCTTATGGTAATGTCAACCCGGCGGCAGGGAATATCAACGAACATAGCTTGGAAGAGATTTGGAACAACGAGTTCTATCAGAACTTGCGCCGCAATATGGCCGCCGGTGATCTCGAAGCGGCGGGCTGCGCAAAGTGCTATGCGCTCAAACAGGGCAATAACTTTGTTTTGGACTATGACCACAGCGCCGACGCCGAGCAGCCCCCGCACAGCCCCTATGCTAAGAATATCCAAACCCTCAAGGCAGAGATCGCACGCGGGGCTACGGTGCTCAAGGCTAAGCCCACCATCATCTCGCACTCGCCTTCCTACCGCTGCAATCTGCGCTGCATACATTGCGTCCAGACCAGCCAGCGCAACCAAACCCTCAAGCGCAAGGAGGTTACCGACGAGGTCTTGGCGCTTGCGCCGCTCTTGGTGCGCCTTATCGCCGGTGGCGGCGAGCCGTTCGTACAACCGGAGTGGCATGAATTTCTGAACAACTTCGAGCTAGACCAATATCCTTATCTGGAGTTCGCCGTCACTACCAACGCTACCCGCCTTACCGATAAGGTCGAGGCACAGCTGCGCAAGGTCAACCGGGTGATGCTCAACGTCTCCTTCGACGGCGTGGGCGAGGTCTATAACACGGTGCGTGTGGGCGCCGAGTTCGAGAAGACGGTCGCCAACATCCGCCGTATGAAGTCCATCGCCGACGCTTCGCCCTCGCCTCTCTCCAGCGCCGGGCTTAGCATGAGCGTGATGAAGACTAACTTTAAGGACATCCCCAATGTGGTGCGCTTCGCCACCGAGGAAGAGATTCCGCTGGGGCTGGCGCCTGTGGTCATCATGCCGGTGGATGAGCTGCTGAATAGCTTCAATGACCCGCATCGCGAGACCGAAGGCTGGCGGGAGGCGCTGCGGGAGGGTTTGCGCCTTATCGAAGAAATCTTCATCCCGATGTCGATGCGGGTGAGAGGCCTCGACGAGAGTAGGCGCGCCGTGTTGCTGGAATCGTGGCGGAAGAACTTCGAGCTGCTCGAAGGGTTGATACCCTGGGATATTCTGGAGAAGAAGCATTACCGCGTTAAGATAAACCTACCGGCGGAGACGGTCGAGGAAGCCACCAAGAACAAGTGCGATGCGCGCTACCCGCTGGTGGCGTATATCTACGAGGAAGGCCACGTTGACCCCGGCACGCCGCCGCCCTATTACGCCTTCCTGGACGGGAACCACATCGAAGTGTCGCTGCCGGAGGGCAAATATGTCATCGGTGTCAGCACTAAGTGGCAGCAGAACGTCACGCTAGATTCTAGCCGGGTTGTCAAGATCACCGGCACAGCGCTGGGCCACGCCCGCGTGACTGTGGTTACCAAGAAGCAGAATGCTTGGTGGCACAAGCTACAATGGTTCGTGGGTCTGGGCCGGCTCTGGCTCAATATACGCATCGAACGTCTCAAACGTCTCATAAAGAAGGGGTAACAACCTGTGCACCCCGACCCGCACGAGCAGCCGCGCCTGGCGCGCTTCGCCAAAGATGCGCATCAGGAAGCCTTCTTCGCGGCGCTGAACCGCGTGTTGCAAGACGCCCCACTGCCGATAAGCTCTGGCGCCGCATCCGCTGCGGCGCGCCTGCCGCTCATATACATCGTGGGCACGCCGCGCTCCGGCACAACCCTGCTCTCGCAGCTCGTGAGCCGCCATCTGCCGGTGGGTTATATCAACAACCTGATCGCGCGCTTCTACCTACGCCCATCGGTCGGGGTGCGCCTCTCCCAGGCCCTGCTGCCCGACGCAAGCCGCGCCGCGATCGACCTCCGCTCACAGCACGGCAGCACACGCGGCATCCATAATCCGCACGAGTTCGGCTACTTCTGGCGCCATTGGCTCCGGCTCGACCAGGCCCCCACTCATCACCTTTCCCCCCAGGCACGCGCTGCCCTTGATGCCGAAGGTCTACGGCGCGCGCTGGAGGAAGAAATCTTGGCCGCCTTTGGCCGTCCGGTCGCCTTCAAGAACATCATCTGCGGCTTCCATGCTGCCTTCCTGAGCCGACTGCACCCGGCGTCGCTCTTCGTATACATCACCCGCGAGACCGAGGCGGT
Source organism: uncultured Anaerolineae bacterium (assembly GCA_964544075.1). Lineage (GTDB taxonomy): Bacteria > Chloroflexota > Anaerolineae > Aggregatilineales > JAFGMM01 > JAFGMM01. The sequence goes on along the minus strand of CAZJBO010000008.1, from coordinate 10,306 downwards.
GGCGGCTTCTATCCTTCGGGTGCGCAAAGAACGCCTCGGCTCATATCGGGCGTGGTGGTCGCTGAAGCCCGCCACCTATCCCTTCGACACACCGAACGATGACCCCGCCGCCGAGGTTGTCATGCAGATAAAAGAAATCCGCCGCGAGATGGAAGCCGAGCTTGCGCAGCCCGGCGTCCACTCGATACACTTAAGCTATGCCGAACTCTGCGCCGCGCCTCGGCGGGCGATGGAGCGCATCGCTGCCGCGCTTGAGGCGTTGAGCTACCCGGTCGGGCTGCTGCCGCAGCCTTTTTTACCGCTCACGCCGCCGCTGCGGAATGCGCTGCCCGCCGATCTGGAAGCTCGGCTGCAAGCATGTCTGAGAGAGGGGCCTGGGGCGCCTGGGGTTGAAACCTCAGGCTAATAGCAGGCCGCGCTTCCCCTCACCCCCTATCCCCCTCTCCCTCGCCGGGGAGAGGGGGAACCGGAGCGCGGCGGCTCCCCTCGCCCCTTGAGGGAGAGGGGCCGGGGGTGAGGGCGCAGTCTGCGGTTTCAACCGCAGGCACAAGCCCGACATATGTTCCTTTAGCCGGATATTTCAACATCAGGCGCTCGCGCCAAACCGGAGGAAAGCCATGATTTCACTCACCAAACCACATTTCGACGACCGTGAGATTACGCTTATAAAAGAAGTGCTCGATTCAGGCTGGGTGACGCAAGGCCCGATGGTACAGCGCTTCGAAGCGCTCTTTGCCCAACGCCAACAGGTCGAGTATGCCCTTGCCAACAGCTCCTGCACCGCCGCGCTGCACATGGCGACAATGGCGCTTGGCATGGGGCCGGGCGATGAGATGATCGTACCGGCCTTCACATGGGTCACCTCGGCGCACGCCGCCGAATATGTGGGGGCAAAGGCAGTCTTTGCCGACATCGACCTCGATACCTTTAACCTCGACCCGGCGGCCTTTGAAGCGGCCATCACACCGCGCACCGTGGCAGTAGTCGTCGTGCACCTCTTCGGGCTGGCGGCAGCGATGGACGAGATTTTGGCGATCGCCAACCGCCACGGCTTGGCCGTCATTGAGGACGCCGCATGTGCCATCGGCGCCACTTATGGCGAGCAGCCGGTCGGGGGGCTGGGCACAGTCGGTTGCTTCTCGCTCCACCCACGCAAGATCGTGACCACCGGCGAGGGCGGCATGATTACCACAAACCAACGCGCGCTGGCCGAGAAGGTCCAGAGCCTCCGCAACCACGGCGCAACCGGCTTCTTAGACGACTCGCCGGATAAGGGGAAGCCCTACTACATGGGGCCGTTCGACGTGCTCGGATACAATCTGCGCCTCTCCGACATCCAAGCAGCGGTCGGTGTGGCCCAGATGGAAAAGCTCGACGCGCTCTTGGCGGCACGCCAACACCAAGCCGCGCGCTATAACACGCTGCTGTGGGATGTGGAAGAACTCGCTAAGCCCTTCCCGGTGGGCAAGAGCCACCACACCTACCAATCTTATGTCGTCCGGTTGTTGGAGGGCGGCCCCGCCCGGCGCAACCAGATCATGGAACACCTCAAAGCACAGGGCATCCAGACACGGCCCGGCACCCATGCCGCGCACGCGCTGGGCTACTATCGCCAGAAGTACGGCTTGCGCCCGGAGATGTTCCCCCGGTCGATGGAGGCGGAAGGGACGACTATCGCGCTCCCGGCCTTCTTCGGTATGACCGACACCGACCAAGAGTTCGTCGCCGCACAGCTCCGCGCTGCGCTCAAGCAGAGGGATTATGAATACTAAGCACTTCCGAAAAAACCGTTTGCTACAAGGAAGGCGCCCCCTGTTCATAGGGGGCGCTGCGCTACTGCTGCTGATCGTGGCAAGCATCGGGCTGTTCGTCTTGCCGCGCGTCGGCACGCACACCGTTCCCACTCCAACCGTCCCCGCGATCTATCTGACCGCACAAGCAGACCCCACCGTCGATTTCTTTCAGTTTTCCTTTGAGGCAGGGACTTACCGGTTAGATACCCCCATCCAGGCGCGCGCCCCGGCGGATGGCGCGGTGCTGGAAGAATTACGCCCCCGGCTCGAAGTGGTACCGGTGCCCGGCGCGGCAGGGTATGAGTTTGAGATAGACATCTCGCCGACGTTTGATTCGGTGCTGCGACAGGATAGTTTCAACTTTTTCAATAGCCGTGTGTACGTGGCATTCACAAGCCCACAGTGGACCCCGCCCGTGAACCTGCATCTCTCGACCGACTTGCTGGCGCCCGACGCGCGGGGCGCTTTGGACCAAGCGCAGATTTATGACCTCGTCTTGCGCCTGATTGACGGCAGCACAAGCGATATGGAGGAGGTTACCCGGCTCTATGCGTTTGTGGCCTACCAAATAGAGATAGATAGTGACACGATTTTGCTCCCCGGCGACTTTGTCTTGGCCCAGCTGAAAGCAGAGTGTGCCAATCAAATGGAAGCGCTGGGCTACATGAGCTACCTGTTGGGGTACCCGGTGCGCAAGATCAGCATGAAGGCGCTAGATGCCTGGATCGATGCGGGGCATCCGGGCGCGGGCCACGCTACAATGGAAATCTTTGTCGATGGGCAGTGGCGCTTGGTGGACCCTTATGTCCGGTTCATGTCGTCCGATTCGCTCTTGGAGATGGTCGATCATCCGCCGGAAGACGGCTGGATTACTTATGCGCGGGATGGGCTGCCGGATTTGACCTACCCTCGGATGGTGTCGCAAACCGGGTATATTGTATATGTGTCCAACCTCATCACGCTCTCTGTGCTAGACCCCGAAAGATATGTATTGTACAATTTCGGATTCGACAGTTACCGCGATATAACCGGGCTTTACGACGAAGCACACCTTGCCGACGTGCTGGCGCAGTATGCGGCGCAGCCTGAACAATGGACGGTCGAGGATCAGCAAATGTTTCAACGTGATTATGGCGCGCTGTGGCGTCCTCGGCAGATACCGCAGCCCGACCGACGCGAAGCCTTTAGCCAGACGCTGTATTGGCGGGTGCGCGCGGTGATGAACCCGGACGCTGTGGTGGTCAACGGCGTTTATTACGTAAAGCCGGAGGACTTGACGCCCTGGTCGGAAGTATATTCCTTCACCATACAGACTACCATACCGGTCTTGGACCGCTAGGCGCGCCTCAACGCAGCCGCCGCGCTGCCAAGAGCACGCCCAACACCAACGTCAGCCCAATGAAGATATTGCAGATGCTCAAGATAAACTCCGGGCGGTCTGGGGGCAGCGCCAGCAGGGTCGCCACGCTGCACCCTGTCAGCATAAGCCCCGCCCCCAGGAACATGCGCAAGAAGCTCTTGGGCATATCGGCGTGTTCAGGCTTCATATAGCTTCAGCTCTTGCCCTCGCGTCAGAGGGCTGCACGCCACCAGCTGCGGACAGCCTACGACCTGTTCGAGCTGTGGCGGTTCCCGGTCGCACAGACCTTCCACATAGAAGGGGCAACGGGGATGAAAGGTACACCCGCTCGGTATATCCAGCAGGCTGGGGATATCATCGCTGCGCAGCCGCATATGCTGCTTGCTGCGCGTTAGTTCGGGGTCGGCCTCCGGGATGGCGGCGATCAGGGCGCGGGTGTAGGGGTGTGCCGGGGCTTCGATGACATTGGGGGTTGTCCCCATCTCGACGATGCGCCCCAGGTACATCACCGCAATGCGCCCCTCCCATGCAAAGTACTTCGCCAATGCGAGATCATGCGCGACGAAGACAACCGCGATCCCAAACCGGTCACGCAGACCGTGCAGCGTCTTCAAGATGCTGATGCGGATGCTGACATCCACCATGCTCACTGCTTCGTCGGCCACAAGCAAGCGCGGCTCGACCGAGAGGGCGCGCGCGATGCTGACCCGCTGGCGTTGGCCGCCGCTTAGCTGATGTGGGAACTTGTTCACCACATCGCCGGGCGGTGTTAGGTCTACCAACGTCAGCAGTTCCCAGATGCGGCGGCGCAGCTCGGTGCGGCCCCGAACCTTCTTATGTCGTTTGAGGGGGAATGACAGAATCTGCCCGATGGTATGCGCCGGGTTCAGGGATGCAAAGGGGTCTTGGTGGATGATCTGCAAGGCGCGGCGCATGGCGGAGTGCTCTTGCCTCTTATAGCTATCTATGGGGCGTCCGTTATAGATCACTTCCCCGCCGGAGGCCGGCAGCAGCCCACTAATGATCTTGCCGGTCGTCGTCTTGCCACAACCGCTTTCCCCCACCAGGCATAGAATCTCGCCGGGATGGATCGCCAAGTTGACATCGCGCAAGACCGGAATCTTGGTACGCCCTTGTTTAAAGGAGCGGTAAACGTTCTTTAGTTCAATGATAGGCTCGCTCATTTCTTCTCCCTCAAGCTGCGACCTCTTGCCCAGACCGCTTCGGATTTATAGCAGGCGACCCGATGGTTGGGCGTCGCCATCACCGAGGGCGGGATGGCACTCTTGCACATCTCGACCACAAAGGGGCAGCGCAGATGAAACTTACAGCCCGGCGGTGGCTCGATCAAGTCGGGTGGGCTGCCGGGGATGCTGGCGAGTTCCTCATGACCGGCGCTCAGGCGGGGCGAGGCTTCCATCAAGCCGAGTGTGTAGGCGTGCTGTGGTTCATAGAAGATGTCGTGTACCGGCCCCATCTCCACGATCTCGCCGGCATACATCGTTGCCACGGTATCGGCAATCTCGGCGGCGGTCGCCAGGTCGTGGCTGACGAAGATGGTGCTGAAGTTCAGCTCCTCGCGTATCTCGGAGAGTACTTCAAGGATGGTGCGTTGGGTCAAGATGTCGAGCGCGGTTGTGGGTTCGTCTAATATGACCATCTGCGGGTCGAGCAGCAGGCCTAGCGCGATCAATACACGTTGCCGCATCCCGCCGCTCAGCTCATGCGGATAGGCGTTGAACACCCTTTCGGGGTCGAGCCGCACCTTATAGAAGAGTTCCAGCGCGCGCGCCTTGACCTTCTTCCTGTCGCTCATACCGTGAGCATGGGCGGTATCGTAGAACATATCGCGGATGTGGATCACCGGGTTGAGGGAGTTCAACGCGGCCTGGAACACCATCGCACACTCCAACCAACGGAAGCGGTTTAGTTCCTGTTGGCGCATTTCCAGGATGTCCACCGTCCTACCGTCGTCAAAGGTATACATCAGCCGCCCGGAATCGACCGAGGCATTGCTCGGCAGGAGGCGCATCACCCCCAGGTTAAAGGTCGATTTACCACAGCCGCTCTCGCCGATGATGGCGATCGTCTCGCCCCGATGCAGGTCGAAGGCGATGTGGTTAACTGCCTGCAGGGGGCCGCGTTCGGTCATGTAGCTGATAGAGAGGTCTTGTACGCGCAAGATCACGTCGCTGCTTCTCATACGTCCGCTCCTTATAGGCCGGCCCGAAGGCGGGGGTTGAAGATTTCCTCTAGCGAACGGGTGAACATCACCAACGAGAGTTGAAAGAGCGCGATCGCGATGATGGGCGAGAGCAGCATACTGACCGCCGAGGGGTTAAAGATCGCGCCTTTGGTGCGCCCGAAGTATATCATGATGCCCCAATCCGGTTCTTGCAGCGGCACCATGCCGAGGAAGACCAACGCAACCAGCAAATATACTGCAAAGCGGATGGAGAAGATCATGTTGATTACGATGTAGCTAATCATGTTGGGCAGCACCTCGCGCATGATGATGTGGAAGACGCCCAGGTCGAGCGCAAAGGCCACCTCGATATAGTCACGCTCGCGCAGGCTCAGGACCTGGGCGCGCACTGCACGCATCAGGGTCGGCCATTGTAGCATCGCAAAGAGCAAAACCAGCGCGGTATTGTTCCCGAAGATATTCAGGCTTGCCAGCACCAACAGCAGCGGCAGACGCGGTACCGCCAGGATAAAGTTAGATGCCGCCGATAACATCTGGTCGATGATCCCGCCCGCCAGCGCCGCGCTCGCCCCCAGCACAACCGCGATGATGGTTGTGAGGACGCCTGCTTCTACCGAGAGGGTTATTAAGTTCTTCCCACCATACACGATATGCGAGAGCACATCGCGCCCTTGCCAATCGAGGCCTAACGGAAACTCGCGCGAGGGACTCCGGTAAAGCGACCGCGCGCCCTCCTGCATCCGGTCGGCATAGTGTGCCTCGCCGTCATATTCGATGAAGAGCGGGCCAAAAGCTGTCATGGCAAAGAAGAATGCCAGGCCCAAGAAGCCGAGGAAGCCGGCCTTATTGCGCACCAGCGCGCGGATAGATACCCGGATGGTGCGGCCCAGTCCGGCCATCTGGCGGATGAAGAATTCGGTGTTAGATTCTTCGAAGTCTACTTCATCAATAGAGGCCCTGGAGGTGAAGGGGTCCTGACGGTTGACATAGGCATGAGAGAAGACAACCGCTGTGCTCAAGACGATCATGGGCAGGCCACCCAAGAAGCCACAGGCAAAGCCGCTCAGCGCACAAGCGATAAAGCCCAGGATGCCGGGGCGATATTGTTTATAGTAGACTGCCAAGCCAAGCGGGGCAAACCCACAGATTATGCCGATAACCAGCCCGGTTGTTGTCGCGACGGTATCAAAACCTATCATGAATTCCCCCCTTCACAAGCGCACACGCGGGTCGAGGAGACCGAACAGCAGGTCGGCCAGGATGTTGGAACACACCAGCGTGATTGCTATCACCAAGAAGATGCCCTGCATGGTGGTGTAGTCGCGGCTGCCGATCGCCATATACATGTGCCGTCCGAGGCCGGGGTATTGGAAAATGGTCTCGATGACGACACTGCCGCTCACGACAAAGCCGATGCTGATCGCCAGGCGTGTCACCAGGGGCAGCATCGCATTCCGCCCCACATAGGCGGTCAGAATCCGGCGCTGCGAAAGCCCCCGCGCCCGCGCTACCGTGATGTAATCCTCGCCCAGCGTAGATATGGTGCTGCTCTTCATAGTCAACATCCAGCCGCCAACCGAGGCCGAAACATATGTGATGATGGGTAACACCGCGTGCTTAAGTATGCTCCCGATGTATTCTGCGGTGAAGCCGGCCTCGACGTCCGGATCAACACCTCCCAACACGTCGCCGATCTGGAAGACTTTAAGCTGCACTCCAACCACAAGCAGGAGCATTAGGGCGATCACAAAGTCGGGGACGCCATAAACGATAGAGGCCAGCGCGGTCATCAGGTTGTCGAAGATGCCGCCGCGCCAATAGGCCATCGCCATACCTGCGAATATGCCTACGGTGAAGCTGATAAGCAGCCCCGACCCGACGCTGAACAAAGTCCAGGGGAGGTAGCGCGCGATCTGATCCACAACCGGCGTCCCGGCAGAGCTGATGGCTTTGCCCATATCGCCGCGCAACAGCTTACCCATATAGTCGAGGTATTGCTCTGTCACCGGCGCGCTGGGGTCAAAGTCGAACAAACCGGCGGCCATGTTGGTGGCCTCTTCCATCGACATCTGGCGTCTTTCCATCAGCTCGTCAATCTTGATCTGCACCGGGTTGCCGGGCATCTGGCGGATCATGACAAAAGTGAAGGTCGTAACCGCCCAGATGGTCAGAAGCCCTTGCAGCAGCACCCGAAGGGTATAGCTGCCCAAGATTTGCCGCGCGCGCTTCTTTAGGCCCGATCGACGCGATCTGCCCGGCGAAGTTGGGTCGGTTTGAATTGGCACGGCGTCCATAGCAAGACTCCTTATTAGCTCTATGCCTGTGGTTGAGCCGTCAGGCGGTGCCCCTCACCCCCAGCCCCTCTCCCTCAAGGGGCGAGGGGAGCCAGAGGCGCTTCGGCAAGGTCGGGCTTGGGCCTGCGGTTGAAACCGCAGGCTAGGCGGATATGTCGGCTGCGCCGACCCGGAAAGTGCGCGCGCAAGGTCGGCTTCAGCCGACGGTTTGCTATTAGCCTGGGGTTTCAACCCCAGGCGGCCCCCTGCCCGCGCGAGACTTCGGCAAGGTCGGGCTTTGGGCCTGGGGCTGAAACCCTCACCCCTGGCCCCTCTCCCTCAAGGGGAGAAAACCCGCGCGCTCCGGTTCCCCCTCGCCCCGGCGAGGGAGAGGGGGTGAGGGGGTGAGGGGGTGAGGGGAAGCCCAAGCGGTGCAGGTAACAAAGAGGGCGGGCCAAACGACCCGCCCTGCATCGATAAAACTATCGCTTATTCCGCCGGTCCTAGCTTTCCGGTCAGGAGGTAGTAGATGATGAAGTGGTCGGCGCCGCTGGGGTTCAGCAGGATCGGATCATCGTCGGCAGGCGCGCCCGAAACCAAACTCTCGTTGAAGGGTTCGACGCTGACGAGCATGTTCAGGGGGATGTAGGGCATCAGCTCGTTGATGATGAGCGCCACCTTGCCCGAAAGCTCTTTCTGCGCTTCGGTGTCCAGCCCGGCGCTGGTGTTGTTAATCATCTCGTCGAGATTAATCATCTCGCCTTCCCACTCGAATTCCATCGGGAAGTTGATCCCGCGCTGGCCTTCCGAGAGCCGGACATAGTTAAAGCGCTGTATCGGGCCATAGAAGCTGCGGGCGGGGAAGGGGTTGGGGCTTGCCCAGCTCCAAACCGATAGTTCAAAGTCGCCGTTGCGGATGTCTTCGGCACACTGTTGCCAGGGGATGGCGCGCGGGGTGATGTCGAAGCCGAATTCGTTCATCTGGTCGGATGCGTTGATCGCGGCACCGGCGAAGTCGTCGAACTCTGCCGGGAACTTATATTCGCCACTGAGGGTCTTGCCGTCGGCGTCGGCCCAGATGCCGTCATCGTTCCGTGCGAAGCCGGCGCCTTCGAGCAGTGCGGCGGCGCGTTCCGGATCATATTCATACAGGTCGAGCTTGTCGATATCCTCTTGGTTTATCCAGAGAGGCACCATCGTATCCGGCAGACCGGCCATATAATGGGTTGCGGTTGCGCCCAGGCCGTTGGTCAAGAAGGCGTTCTCGGCGCGGTCGATCACCAGCGCGGCGGCCTGGCGAACTTCCTTGACGTTCCAGGGGTACACGTCGTGTTGGAAGAGCACCGACGGGCCATAGCCACGCGGCATCGTGATGAGGCGGATGCCGGCATTGGTGAAGGATTCCTGTGCTGCCGGGCCGTACATGTTGGTGGAGTGCGCCAGGTCGCCGCTGAGCACCAGTGGGGTTGTGGCCTCGGTCTCGCCGGCCCAGAGGCGCAGCTCGCCGAAGCGGACGCTATCGGAGAAGATGCTGTTCGGCTGCCAGTGGAGGGTCATGTAGGCATCGCCCACGTCGTCGAGCGTGTAGATGTACGGCCCGCTGGCGAGCAAGGCTTCCGGACGGAAGGCGCGGATTTCTTCCGCCAGTGCCTGCCATTCGTCATCTTCGGGGGTTGCGCCGCTCTCATAGAGTTCGGTCGCTTTCGCGGCCAGCTCGCCGTAGGTTTCGGCGCTGGTGATGTATTCCTTCAAGATGAGGCGCTCTGCTAACAGCGAAGGTTCATCGATGAAGGTATAGCGAACCGTGAGGTCATCTACCTTCTCGATTTTGTCGATATAGACAAACTGCGACCATTCCAAGATGCGCCCGATCGCGTAGGTGGCGACCACATCGTCTGCCGTGATGGGCGTGCCGTTGCTCCAGAGCGCGCCCTCTTGCAGGGTGGTGTAATAGGTCGCGCCGTCATCCTCAAAGCCCCAGTCGGCACCCAAGAGCGGGACATACTCGCCGGTGGCCCACATATAGTAAGCATGGGGCAGCTCGACAAACGAGTGGTAGATCGTGCCGAGGTTAGAGTTGAGGCCGCCTTGTGCGAAGGAATTTAGGTGGTGTTCGGGGACCAGCAGGTAAGGCCATGTGCCATACCATGTGCCTTCCGGCGCGTCTTGTGCCGAGACGACACCGACCGCGCTCAGGAGCAATACAACGGTCAGAAAGAGAGTCAAGTAGCGATTCATTCGGTTTCTCCTCCGATTCATTAGAAACGGACATCAGATTAGATAGAACACACAGGGTCTTTGTCTGATAAGCACCTCCACATATGCTAACTCTCTTAGCAGCATACATGAGTTCGGCGAGCAGTCAACCCGAATTATAAAACAGAGGGTTTGTAGTGTACCTTAACAACATGCAGCCGCAAAGGGATTCGGGCGCGCCCTGAGTGTCTGTGCGTGCGGAGCTTCTGCAAAGTGACCTTCCCCCGAAAAAACGGTCACAGAAAATGTCCGGTAAACTAAGGAGATGAAGGGAGAAGGGGCGATGAAACGAACAGTGAAAACCTACAGCGAAGAATTCAGACTGGAAGCGCTGCGTCTACTAGAGGCCAGCGGGAAAAGCGTACGCGAGAATGCGATATTGCGGCAGGAGCGCGACATCTTAAAAAAAGCACTGAGC
>CAZJBO010000007.1:0-21202 GCA_964544075.1 uncultured Anaerolineae bacterium | reverse complement strand
CCCCAGGCTAATAACAAGCCGTCGGCTCCGCCGACCTTTGCCGGAGTCGCGCGTGTCGCGTCCGGGGTCGGCAAAGCCGACGTATCCGCGCTAGCCTGCGGTTTCAACCGCAGGCCAAAGCCCGTAGCGTTTTGCTGTTTGGCAACAATGCGTTTAACATGTGGTCTGTTCTATCGTTACATGTATACGTAAAGGAGATTTGTCTAAATGAAGAACTTCCGCGTATTTTCGACTTCGCTGCTTCTGTTAGTCTTGCTCCTCTCGCTCCTGCCCGCCGGGGCACAAGAAGCCGAGGAGGAAGAGGGCGACGCACTAAAGATCGCCCTGCTGCCCGTGCTCGACACCTTGCCGCTCTACATCGCCGAAGAAGCCGGCTACTTTGATGAAGTGGGCGTTGTGGTCGAGGCGCTCCCGGTCGCCAGCCCGGTCGAGCGTGACCAGCTTATGCAGGCCGGCGCCATCGATGGAATGCTCGCCGAGATGACAACCACCGCCACCTTCAACCGCGACGCGGTGCAAGTGCAGATCGTCATGGCCGCGCGCGCCGCCACCGAAGACGCCCCGGTGTTCCGGGTGTTGGCCGCCCCCGACAGTGATATCGAAACGGTGACCGACCTTGCGGGCGTGCCTATCGGGGTTTCGCTGAATACCATCATCGAATACACAACCTTCCGGCAGCTTGAGGCCGAAGGCCTAGACCCTGACGATATCACCTTTGCCTCGGTACCGGTGATCCCGGAGCGCTTCGGCCTGCTGATGCAAGGCGAGATCGAGACGGCCACGCTCCCAGACCCGCTGGCGCAAGCCGCGCTTGAGGCCGGGGCAGTGCTCGTCGTGGACGATGCGGCACACCCCGAATACAGCGTGAGTGTGTTTAGCTTTAGCGCGGACGCCATCGAAGAGAAGCCCGAAGCGATCCGCCGCTTCTTGTCGGCATGGGATATGGCGGTGCAGGACCTGAACGCCGACCCGGAAGCCTACCGCGCGCTTTTCCTAGAAAAGGTTAGGGTGCCGGAGAGCGTGGAGGAGAGCTATGAGATTCCGGCCTTCCCGCGTGCCTACATCCCCACCGAAGAGCAGTGGGCCGATGTGCTCGACTGGCTTATCGATAAAGAGTTAATCGAGGAAGAATTGCCTTACGAGGAGAGCATCAACCCCGACTTCCTCCCCGAAGTGCCGGAGGAGGAACTCGATACGCCGTCCGACGACGCGGACGCGGCAGACGACAGCGACTAGCCGCCCGATAGTATGGCTTCCTGGAAGTGCGGACCTCTTCCAGGAAGCCGAATTAGCGATGACAGTTTTTTCAAGTTATTCTCAGCCATACTTTATGATGGATAAATTCCTTGCACTTGGAGTGTGGGTTGCATCTCATTTACATAGATGACTCCCGTGATGACAAACTGTGTGTCTTTTCGGCGCTGGCGATACCCGTCATCAAATGGCACGAAACGTTTGCTCAGGTGAGAAACTTCCGCCGTGAGATACGGCAACAATTTGGCATTTACATTCACAAAGAACTACACGCTTGGAAATTCGTTTCCGGGCGAGGAAGCATTTCTGATCGCATCGTAACCAAATGGGAACGTTGCAATATCTTTGTTGACGCCTTACGTGTCGTTGCAAACCTACCTGAAGCAAGGCTTTTCAATGCAGTATTTCCCAGGAAACAAGACGAAAAAGCCTTCGAATGGATGTTGAATCGCATCAATCGAACGCTTCGAGCATGGGGAAGCTATGGCTTGTTGATTTGTGATGAAGGTAAAGACGCAACCTATACCCGACTCGTGCGGCGCATGTACGTCTATAATCCTATACCGTCTCAAAGGAGTGTGTGGCAAGATACCGGCAAAAGTTGGAAAAATGTGCCTTTAGATAGAGTAGTGGAAGACCCATTTTTCAAAGATTCGGAAAAATCTTACTTTATACAATGCGTCGATTTTGCGGCCTATGCACTACTTCGACAAGAAAACCCTATTCCATCAAAAACACGATATGGGCTAGACAAGGCTTTCAATTCTCTACACCCCATATTAGTTACCCAGGCGACAAAAAAAGACCCTTTGGGCATCATTCGACCCTACTAACAATTAGCAGGACCTACCCTCGTCGCTATAGACGAGATCGGACCTGCACCTATATTATAACACACAATGTCAACTCAACTGCCATGATCGACCTTGACCAGCTAACCTTTGCCTATCGCGGTTCGCCGCCCATCTTCGCGCGCTTCACATGGCACGTGGCGCAAGGCGAGGCGTGGGCGGTCATCGGGCCTTCCGGCTGTGGCAAAACCACCCTACTCTACCTGCTGGCCGGGCTGCTCACACCCGGCGCTGGGGCGTTGCGCATCGCGGCGCACCCGGTGCAGCGCCCCCGCCCTGAAACCGGCTTGATCTTGCAAGACCACGGCCTGCTGCCCTGGGCCACGGTGCACAAGAACGCGCGGCTGGGCTTGATGATCCGCAAATTCTATGGCCCCGATGGACGGCACGCACCGCGCGGCGTGCGCCTCGGCAAGGCCGAGATGGACGCGCGCGTAAGCTATTGGCTGCGGCGCCTCGGCATCGCGGGCCTGGAGGAGAAGTACCCCGCGCAGCTTTCGGGCGGGCAACGTCAGCGCGTTGCGATCGCGCGGACGCTCGCCATGCAGCCCGACCTCTTGCTCATGGATGAACCGTTCTCGGCGCTCGATGTGCCCGCGCGCGAGGACCTACAATCCCTCATGCTGACGCTGCGCCATGAGACCGCGCTCACCAGCCTAATCGTGACGCACAACATCGAAGAGGCGGTTTACTTGGGCGCGCACATCCTCGTGCTGCGCCGCCCGCCCAACCACCATCCACAACTTATCCACAATCCCGACGCGGGTGCTGTGGATTATCGCAATACACCGAGCTTTGCCGCGCGGTGCGAAGAACTCCGTGCGCGGCTGGGAGGGGCGGCATGAAGCGACACCTGAGGGCACGCGATGTGCTGGCCGGCATGTTGATGTTCCTTGCCCTGTGGCAGGTCTTGGCATGGCTTGTGCACAAGCCGATCATGCCGCCGCCGGCAGAGGTATTGCCGGTCTTCTGCGCACTGCTGCCGGGCAAGCTGGGGCGGCACTTCATCGCCAGCGCGGGGCGCGTGCTGGCCGCGATCGGTATATCGGTGCTGCTTGCCACGCCGATTGGCCTGGGGCTGGGCCAGATGTCGCGCATCGATCGCTTCTTCGCGCCGCTGATCGCCATCCTCTACCCGATCCCCAAGATCGTGCTCATGCCGGTGATCTATGTGCTCTTCGGCATTAGCGACGCATCTAAGATATCGCTCATCACGTTGATCTTGTTCTTCCAAATCCTGGTAGTGGTACGCGACGAGGCCGCCGGGCTGCGCCCAGAGCTGTTGGTATCGGTGCGCTCGCTGGGGGCAGGGCGCCGGGCACTGTTCCGCTATGTATACCTACCCTCGACGCTGCCGGCGGTGCTGACGGCGCTGCGCGTCTCGGTGGGGACGGCGATCGCGGTGCTGTTCATCGCCGAGCAGTCCCTGACACACTGGGGCTTAGGGTATTACATCGTGGTCGAGACCTACCAAGTGCTGCGCTATACAGAGATGTACGCGGGCATATTGGCGATGAGCTTGTTGGGTTTGCTGTTATACCTGGCGGTGTATGCTTTAGATAGGCGTGTCAACCGCTATCTTTATGTGGAGTAGATCAATCCGTCTCCTGCTCCGGCAAGAAGCGCCGCGCCAGCCCGCCGAACAGCTTGCCCAAGCCGGGGCCGCGCCTCTCGCCGCGCGCGCGCCGACGGCCACGCCCGGCCTCGGAGCTTTCTTGCGCGTCCAGGTCCACGCCCACCGTGAGCAAGCCCACCATCGTGCTATACGCCGGGCTGCGCACCGCATCCACCAGGCCGCTGACCCGTTCAGGGTACGCCGCGCGCACCGGCATCTGCAAAACACGGCTCGCCACCGTGCGTATGCCGGGCAGGTTGCTGCTGCCCCCCGTGAGCACCGCGCCCACCGGCAGCAGGCCGTCGTAGCCGGAGCGCTTCACCTCTTGCATCACCAGGCTAAAAATCTCCTCGGTGCGCGCCTCGATAATCATTGCCAGGTCGGAGCGTGCAATCTGGCTGGGCACTTCCTCGCCAAAGGGCTGCACCGAGAAGTTCGCCAGCGGGTCGATCTCGAGCGGGTTAGCGTGCCCATGCTGGAGCTTGACCGCCTCGGCCAAGTCGAAGGGGAGGCGCAGCCCATGCGCGATATCATGCGTGATGTGCTCGCCGCCGACCGATAGCACCGCCGTATGCCACACCGCGCCCTCTATGAAGATGGCGAGGTCGGTTGTGCCCCCGCCGATATCTATCACCACTACGCCGCTCTCACGCTCGGTGTCGTTCAGCACCGAGGCGCCCGACGCCAGCGGGTTAAGGATAAAGCGGTCTACGAAGACACCGGCGTTCTTGACACACTTCTCCAGATTGGTCACCGAGGTGCGCGCTCCGGTCACGATGTGCGTCTCGACCTCCAGGCGGAAGCCATGCATCCCCACGGGGTTATGCACCCCGCTCTGCCCATCAAGGATATAATAGCGGGGGAGGACGTGTAGGACTTCGAGGTTATGCGGGATCGTGACGGCGCGTGCGGCATCCATCGCGCGGTCGAGGTCGGCCTCGCTCACGGGGCGGCTGCCGCCACCGATGCCGACGACGCCTCGGCTGTTTAGCGACGAGATATGCGCCCCGGCCACACTGACGAAAGCGCGCCCGATCTCGTAGCCGGAGGAGCGCTCGGCCTTCTGGACCGAGGCAGCGATAGCCGCCGTCGCCGCTCTGATGTCGTTGACTACGCCCTTTTTGATGCCGCGTGATGGCTCGACTCCGATACCCACGACGCGCACGTCCGCCTCGGCAACCTCACCGACGACGGTGGCAACCTTCGTGGTACCTACATCAATGCCTACAACCAACTCACTCATGATTGACCTTCAAATTAGACCTTGCTTGCTGTTCTCGTATCTGTCGCCCGCTTTACCTTGAGCCTACACGATAATATGGCGCGCGCAAATCGCCGACGTCGAACATCTCCGGCCACACACCCTCCCCATTTTGCCACACCGCATCGACCAGCGCCTCGTAGATCATGAGCTTGCGGGGCATATCGGTACCTGTGCCGAAATATACGCGCCAGCCGCGCCCGTCGAGCAGCCCCAGCCCCTCGACCGGGTGGAGGAACAACACCTCGATGTTGGGCCGCAGTGATCGTAACTGCAACGCGCCGTCCACAATATCTTGATCGATGCGGCGGTAAGGGTCTACTATCGTATCCACACCCTCAACCACGATGCGCAGCAAGTCTACCGAATCATCCCGCATGGGCATGATATAGCCCTGCACATCGACCCAGGTCCGCACCCCGGCCTGCTCCCATATCAACGAAGGCTCGCGCTCGACCACATAGGCTTGCACCTGGCTGGGCCAATATACGTTGACCTTCGCCTTTGCAATCGAAGGGTCGCGCTCGATCGCCTGAGCGACCGCCTGAGGGTCTACCCAGAAGACGTGCAGGTTCGCCACCCCGCTGAGGCGATAGATTTCTTCCGGGGGCATATAACGCTGTCCCCCGACATGGAAAGCGCTGACATAAAACAACGAGTTGTCGATGAACATCACCAACACGGCCACCAAGCCGGCCACCAGAGCAGCGCTCAGCAAGCGCCACCCGATGCCGATGTGCAGCCTGGGGATGCGCTCATACCAGCGGGGCCGAGGGCGCGCCGCCGGTTCCTGCATAGCGCGCTCGCGCTCGCGCTCCCTACGTCGGCGCTCCTTGCGCCGGGCGCGCGCGCTCATACGCGGGTACGTGCTCGCGACCGTATGCGCATATTTTTTAGCGTCGCGTTGCTTTTGCCTTGCCATGTTTGCCTGACTTTAACCAACTATACTTGTAGCAAAGTTAACCGTCGTGGGCATCTCGTCCCAGGTACGGCCTTGCAAGGTGCGCCCGGCACGCTTCTTGTTAACGCCGCCCCATTGCTTAAAGAAGAAAGGTGTGCCCGCCGCCTGACATTGGTCCTGGATACTAATCACCCAATCTTGCGACATAGGGCGCGCGCCCGGCCCCGACTCGCCGCTTACTATGACCCAGTTAACACCTTGTAGATTGAGGTTATGCAGAGGCCCAAGCAGCGGCTCAATCGAGAGGAACTTAGTGTGTGCGCCGGTTTCTCTAAGGTGATCGATGCGGAAAGTATAGTCGGAGGTCTCGACGCTAACACCCATCCACACGTTGGTAGGCCAATCGAGCGCGTCGCTAAATTCGAGCAGCCGGGCCGAGCGCTTGGTAAGCACCTGAAAAGTGTGCCATGACGCGCGGCGCATTGTGTCGAACACCTGCCGGATAAAATCTAGCGGCACATCTTCATGGAACAAGTCGCTCATCGAGTTTACAAAGATCATTTGCGGTTTCTTCCGTTGAAGCGGTCTTTCTAGCATATGGGGGTGCAGAGTAAGCTCGAAGCCGTTAGCATAGTTGGGATTGTGCATCGCTTTCAGGCGCTTAGCCAAGCGCGCGGCGTAGCAATGCTTGCAGCCGGGGCTGACTTTAGTACAGCCGGTTAATGGATTCCAGGTTGATTCGGTCCATTCTATTTTCGACTTTCCTCCCATTGTCTGCCCTCCTCCTAATCCGGTCGATACTCACACTCGTTGCGCTCTTTATCCGCGTAGCGCTCCAGCGCCAGCACAATCAACCGGTCTACCAGCTCTGGGTAAGGGAGGCCGCTTGCTTCCCATAGTTTAGGATACATACTAATCTCGGTAAAGCCCGGCAGCGTATTGATCTCATTGATGTACGGTTTGCCCGTCTCCACGTCGAGCAACAGATCAACGCGCCCCAGCCCCGCGCCATCGATGGCGTGGAAGGCGCGCCGCGCCATCGCACGTATCGCATCCGCCACATCGTCGGCCAGCTCCGCCGGGATGCAGAGCTTCGACTCTTCGATATACTTCGCATCGTAGGTATAGAACGCATCGGAGGGCATAACCTCGCCCGGCACCGACGCGATCACATCCTCGTTGCCGAGCACGCTCACCTCAATCTCGCGCGCCACAATGCCCTGTTCGACCAACAAACGTCGATCATAACGCGCGGCTTTATCCAGCCCGGCGGCGAGTTCGGCACGCCCTGCCACCTTGCTAATGCCCACGCTCGACCCCATGTTGGCAGGCTTGACGAACGCCGGGTAGGGGATCGCCGCCTCTATTGCGTCCAAAGTCGCTGCGCGCGCGCCCTCCCACTGCCGTCGCGTGATGAGTATATACGGCAGCACCGGCAGACCGTGTGCCTGCATCACGGCCTTAAAGACCGCCTTATCCATGCCCAGCGCCGAGCCGACCACGCCCGACCCCACATAAGGGATACCGGCGAGTTCCAGCAGACCTTGCACCGTGCCGTCTTCACCATAGGGGCCGTGCAGCACCGGGAATACGACATCCAGCCGCGTCACCTCGTGCAAGGCCAACGTGCCCCCCGACTTGTCATGCTCGACCGCCATAAGCGCTTTGTGCATCGGCGTGCCCAAGAACGCCACCGATTGCACGGTCTCTGCCACGCCGTCCTCCAGAAGGTGCAGCGCATCGCTGCCGCCGAACCAGCGCCCCTCTAACGTGATGCCGATGGGGAAGACTTCGTACTTGTCGGGGTCGAGCGCATCCATCACCGCCGCCGCCGAACGCAGCGATACCGCATGTTCGGCGCTGCGCCCACCGAATATCACCCCGACCCGAATCTTGCGTTCTTCCATGAAAACCCTTCTTGCTCTACCCCGGCCCTACGCCGTGATGATCTCGATCTCTAGTTCGAGCCTTACCCCAAACTGCGCTTCGACCGCATCTCTTGCCTTGTCGATCAAGGCGCGATAATCGGCAGCGCTTGCCCCGCCCGTGTTGATGAAAAAGTTCGCATGTGTCGGCGAGATCAGCGCGCCGCCGATGCGTGCACCCTTTAGCCCCGCCGCCTCAATCAGGCGCCCCGCATAGTCGCCCGGCGGGTTCTTAAAGACCGAACCCAGGCTCGCGCCCGGCGGCTGGCCAGCCTTCCGGCGTGCGCCGAGCGCTTCGGCGCGCGCCCGCAGCTCAGCCGGGTCTGCGCGGTCCAGCGTCAGAGTCGCGCCGAGCACCACATACCCCCGGCGTTGCTTGAGCGCGCTCGTGCGATACCCGTACCCCATCGCCTCGACCGGCCACACGGCAGGCGCGGCGCCACGCCGCAGCACTTCGACCGTCTGTACCACGTCGGATAGCGCGCCGCCGTGCGCACCGGCGTTGTTAATCAGCGCGCCGCCCAGCGTGCCGGGGATACCCCAAGCCCACGTCAACCCGGCCAGCCCATGTGTGATGCAATAGCGTGCCAGGGCTGCAAGCGATACGCCGCTGGCGACGGTGACGGTCGTGCCGCTGTGATGCAGGCTGCGCGCCCGGTTTATCATGGTCAGCCCGCGAAAGCCCGCATCATCGATGAGCACGTTTGCGCCGCCGCCTAACAGCAAGAGCGCCAGGCCCGCCTGCCATGCCAACGCTGCGCCTGTGCACAGCGCATCTTTGCTCCGCGCGACGAGCAGATGGTCAGAAGGCCCGCCGATGCGCACCGTCGTATAGCGCGCCAACGGCACGTCGCGCTTCATCCGGCTGCCAAAGCGCGCGGTCAGTGCGTCGATGTCGGTGTTCACTCGTCGCTTTTGCGCAGCCGGCGCATCACCCGGTCGATCAGCCCGCGCGTGATAGAAACCTTTTGCTCGCGCGCCAAGCGTCGGATCTCTTTTACCGCCTCGCGCGGCACGTCGCCGTATTCCTCGATGAGCAACATCTCATCGTCGAAGGCGTCGGCCCAGGGATCATCCCAATCGTCGTATTCATATGCGGTGGCGAGGAAGGGGTTATACTCATCCTCGTCCCGCAGACGAGTCTCCAGCCTTTCGATCAACATAGGCCCGATCGCGGTTGCATCGCCCGCGCTCATCACGATCACCACGTCATTACCGCTCACGCCGCGTTCCAGCTCATCCACCACATTTGAGAGATCGCCGCCGATGTGTTTGACCCAGCGGTCCTTATCCATACGCGCGACGACATCCTCGGCGCCGATGCCCAGGGTATCGCTCTCGCGTGCGGCGTAGACGTCGGTGATGATTACCCGGTCGGCGTCGTCGAACGACGCGGCGAAACCATCCAGAAAGGCGCGGGTGCGGCTGTAGGTATGCGGCTGCCACACCGCCCACAAAGTCTTATCAGGATAGCGCGCGCGCGCCGCCTCCAGGGTGGCGCGGATGGCGGTTGGGTGATGCGCGTAATCGTCGATGGCGGTCACCCCGGAGACACGCCCGCACACGCTAAAGCGCCGCCCGGCCCCTGTGAACTCGACAAGCGCATCTTCCGCCTCGTCGAAGATCAGGCCAAAGTAATTCGCCACCGCGAGCGCTGCGAGCGCGTTGAGGACGTTATGTTTGCCGGGCACCTGCAAGCGCACCGACCCGCGCGTACGCCCGCACTCCTGCACCACAAAGTCACTGCCGCCCACGTCGTTGTTCCAAAGGCCGGTCGCGCGCAGATCGGCACGCTTGTTCTCTAGGCCATAGAACAACACTTTACGACCGGCGGCCCGCCACAGATTGCCCAGGGCACGCGCGCCCATGTCATCGGCACAGGCCACCAACAAGCCGTCTTCCGGCAACAGCAGCACAAAGCGCGCGAACGCGGCCACCACCTCCCCACGGTCGGCGAAGATGTCGGGGTGTTCGTGCTCGATGTTGGTCACGACGGCCACGTGGGGGCAAGTGCCTAAGAACATATTGTCATATTCGTCGGCCTCGATGACAAAGATTGGCCCCTCACCGGCGCGGGCATTGGTGTTTAGCTTAGGGAGGACGCCGCCTATTATGAAGCCCGGCTCCAGCCCGGCGGCCATGAGCATGTGCACGATCATACTGCTGGTGGTGGTCTTGCCGTGCGTACCGGCCACGGCCACGCTGACGCGCCCCGCCAGCACATATGGCAAGAACTCGGCGCGCCGGAAGACCGGGATGCCTTGCATCCTTGCGGCGCGCACTTCGGGGTTATCGACGGGCACCGCCGACGAACGCACTACCGCGTGCGCGCCTTGCACGTTTTGGGCTGCGTGGCCCTGATATATCCTGGCTCCATCCGCACGCAATGCCTCGACGAGCGGGTTGGTCTGCGGGTCGGACCCCGATATGGTGAACCCGCGCTCTAGCAATACGCGCGCGATCGCCGAAAGGCCGACCCCGCCGATGCCGACGAAATGTATGTGTTGGCTTGGATCAAGAGAAAACCCCGCCACGCTGCACCCACTTTCCACCTAATCTTCCTAAATTTTCTATCCTAATTGTAAACTACTCAGCCGGTTCCGTCTTCGCGCTTAACGCCTGACGTAAAACGTCAGACCTGTACTAGATCATCACAACAATGACGAATAAGAACAAAATCACCACCAGCAAGGGCAACACTATGCTATCGGCTTTCAATACGGCCAGCGGCAGTGCATCGATCATCGAGGTAGTTGTCTGCTGGAGCCTGGTATCGGTATACCCCAGCGCCATCATCACCTGGTTGAGCCGGGAAGGGGGGATGACGTATTCGCCAAAGGGATATTGCAGGTCGTGGGCATACCACCAGACCGACCCTGCCACCAACCAGCCGTTGATTAACCCGATGATGAAGCCGAGGATGCGTTGCTGTAGACCCGTGCTTAGCCATTCGAAGCGCCGCGCGCTGTTACTGGCGCCCTGCCTTGCCTCCCAGAGCGCCGCCGCTGCCGGGGTCTGATAGGCGAAGAACACCACGCCCAAGAAGAAGATCATGCGCACCGCAAATTCGCTCTGCAGTTGGGTCGTGTCGGCGCCGAATTCGGGCCGCGCCGGGAAGATGTCGCCAAACTGGGTGAGCGCAAACAAAGCCAAGACGATACCGGCTGTGGCGATGATCTCTTTGGCCCACCCGCGCAACATCCCGATGGTGGCGAACAGCGCTAGCATTATCCAGAAGACGCTCAGCATCGAGATCATTATTTCGCTACCTCCAATATCGCTTGTGCGATGTTCTGTGCTCCGTCGTCGCGCGCCAGCGCCCTTGCACACGCGCGCATCTCGTCCAAGCGGCCCGGCGCGCCCAGCAAACCGCGTATCGCGGGGAGCAGCTCTGTGCCGAGCGTGGCATCGTCCATACAGAAAGCCGCCCCGCGCGCCGCCAGCCAGTCTGCGTTCACCTTCTGGTAACGCCAGGCGTGCGGGTATGGCACCACCAGCGCCGGCAAACCGAAGTATGGGAACTCGCCCAAGATACCGGCTCCGCCCCGGCTCACCGCCAAATCTGCCGCCGCCAACGCCAGGCCCATCTCTGCATCGTGCAGGTAGGGGAAGGCGTGGTAGTGCTCGTCTGCCGTGCTGTGCTGCAAGGCCTCAATCCGGGGCCAGTCTAAGGCCCCGCTGATGTGCAAGACCTGCAGCCCGTCCTTCAGCAGCGCGCCGAGCGCAGCTTCGAGCGCTCGGTTGAGGCTGCGCGCGCCCTTGCTCCCCCCGAAGACCAGCAAGGTGCGGCGGCTTGGGCTAAGCGCGAAGTGTGCTATGGCAGCCTCACGGCTGGCGCTGCGCAGCGCCGCCCGGATCGGGTAGCCGGTTGCGGTCACCTTGCCCGGCCCGAAGTACTGCGCGCTCGCCTCGACCGTCGCCGTCACCCGCCGGGCGAAGCGCCCCAAGAGCTTAAGCGTCAGGCCCGGCTCGATGTCGGGCACGAAGATGAGCACCGGCGTCCGCCGCAGCCATGCCGCCACACCGACCGGCACGCTGGCCCAACCACCGGTTGCAAACACTACGTCCGGCCCAAAGCGCCCGATGATCCGCAGTGCTTGCAGCAGCCCCCACATCAGCTTAAGCAGGCTGGCCGCCGTGCGCAGTGGGTTGACCCCATGTAACGGACCGGCGCTCACCCCCTCGAAGGGGAGACCGGCGCGCGCCACCAGCGCAGCTTCGGGACCGGCGGCGCTGCCCACGAAGCAGAGCGCAACGTCAGCTTGCCTATCGGCCAGGGCGTCGGCGACGGCTAACGCGGGGTACACGCCGCCCCCGGTTCCGCCGGCGGCTATGATTACGCGGACCTCTTGCCCCATTCTGTGCATCCTTGTCGATATTACCTAGCGCGGTTTTGCGCGCGGGCACAGCGTTTTGGGTTGTCACCCGCGATATGCTGAGCAACAAGCCCACGCCGGCCATCGATACCACCAACGACGAGCCACCATAGCTAATAAAAGGCAGCGGCACGCCCGTGAAGGGCAATATCCCCGTGAGCACCGTCATGTTGAGCAGGGCTTGGAACACGATCCAGCAGCTCACGCCAGCCGCCATGATCGCACCGAAAGCATCGGGCGCGCGGCGCGCGATGGTAAAGCCACGATATACCAGTATAACGAAAAGTGCCACAACTAATACACATCCCGCGATGCCCAGCTCCTCACCGATGACCGCGAACACGCTGTCGGTGTGGGGCGCCGGTAGATAGCCGAACTTTTCGCTGCTCTTGCCCAGCCCCACGCCGCCCCAACCGCCGTTGCGGAACGCGATGGTGGCGCGCTGGACATGCCAGTTGGCCTCCGTGATGCTCCGCACGGCTGCGAGGTGGCTTGCGACGCGCTCGCTCGCGTAGGGCAGCTGTGTCACGACCGTCGCGCCCAGCCCCCCGGCTATGATCCCCACCAAGCCGAGCTGCACGATATCGGCCCCGCCGAGGAAGAACATAGTAACCGAGGTGGCGAAGATCAACGCCGCCGTGCTGAGGTCCGGCTGTGCCATGATGAGGGCGCAGATAACCCCCACCAGCAGCGAGAAGGGGATTATCCCATAGCTTATGCGGCGGAGCATGGCGCGCTTGCCGGAGAGCCACGCCGCAAGGTAGACGATCATGGCGAGTTCGGCCAGCTCGCCGGGCTGCACCGAGCCGCTAAACAGCGCGCGCCGCCCGCCGAACTGTGCATCTTCGGGCATGGTGAGCAGCACGATGAGCGCCAGCATGACTATGCTCATCACCGGCACGATCCATTTGCGCCAGCGCCGATAGTCTAGCAGCGTCAGGCCGCCCATGACCACCAGCCCCACGCACAGCGAGCGCAACTGTCGCAAGAAGATCGCCGAGGGCGAGCCGAAGTCGGCATAGCTCCAGTCGAAGGTGGTGCTGAAGACCATCATCAAGCCGATGGCGATCAATACGCCCAACACCATCAGCAAGTAGACATCCACGTCAAGACCGACGATATCGCGTCGGCGCGCGGCGCGCGGTGTGGCGGGGGGGCGTGTGCTGGTCAGGCCTGTGCTTAGGTCGATGAGCAGGTCTTCTTCCTCATACGCCTCGTATGCTTCATGTTGATCGTCTAGTGTCATTACATCCATTCCCAATAGGCGCAGCGCCGGCGCATCTGTGCCGTCTATGCCGAGGGCTTCCCGGCTTCTCCCGCAGCCATGCGCGCCACCAGCGCCCTGAAATGCCGCCCGCGCGCCGCGAAATCTTGATAGGCATCGAAGCTGGTGCCGCCCGGCGCGAGCAGCACCACCTCGCCCGGCTGCGCGATCGCAGCGGCCCGCTGCACCGCCGCCTCCAGGTCCAAGACCGCGTCGAAGGCCTCCAGCTTGCCGCCTTCGTGCCGCAGCGCGGCATAGCTGACATGGCGTAAGATCAACGGCCCGGCCTCGCCGAAGCAGATCAGGCGGCGCACCCGCTCGACCGTGAGCGCGGCGAACTCTTGCCAGGGCAGCTTCTTGTCGCGCCCCCCGGCGAGCAGAATAATCGGCGCGTCATAACTGCGCAGCGCAGCTATCGCACGTTCCGGCGCGGTGGCGATGCTGTCGTTCACCCACGTCACCCCATTGATGGTAGCGACCGTTTCGAGCCGATGCTCGATGCCCTGGAAGCCGACTATGGCGCTGCGCATAGCCTCGGTGGGCACCTCGGCGGCCCCGGCGATGGCGCAAGCCGCCAGCACATTGAGCACATTGTGGTCACCGCGCAGCTTGATGTCGGCGCGCGTGCAGACCACTTCGGGTGCTTCGCCGGGCCGGGCGAGGATCACTTCATCCCCCTCCAGGTACGCGCCCATCGCGGTTTGTGCGCTTGCGCTGAACCACCAGATGGCGGTTTTCGCATCGGCGGCCAACGCCGCCGCGCCCCGGTTGTCACGCCCCAACACCGCCACATCGCCGATCTGTTGGTGTTGCAAGATGTGCGCCTTCGCCGCGCTGTAGTTCGACATCGTGCCGTGCCGGTCGAGGTGGTTGGGCGTGATGTTGAGCACCGCCGCCACCGCCGGGCTGACGGTCATCAGCTCAAGTTGAAAGCTCGACAGCTCCATGACTACCCGGTCGTCCGCGCCGATGGTGTCCAGCTCGCCGAGCAGCACATGCCCAATGTTGCCGCCGATGTGGGTCGGGGCGCCGGTGGCCTTGCACATCGCGCCCACCAGCGCCGTCGTCGTGGTCTTGCCGGCGCTCCCGGTGATGCCGATGACGGGCACGGGGCAACGCTCTATGAAGAGCTGCGCATCGTTGGTCAGAGGGATACCGCGCTGTCGCGCTTCCTTGATGAAGGGCGCGTCGAGCGGTACACCGCCGCTGATGCAGAGCAAATCGGTGCGGTCGAGCAGGGCCGGTGGGTGTGGGCCGAGCACATACTCGATCGCGAGGCCGTCGAGCGCGGCGATCTCATCGTGCAGGACGTCGGCGGCGCGGAGGTCGGCCACGGTGACACGCGCGCCCTGTTCGGCCAGCCATCGGGCCGCTGCGCGCCCCTGGCGCGCCAGGCCCACGATCACCACGCGCTTTTCGTCAAATGTGCTTAACATACAAAACCTTTGCGCTTAACTACATACGTAATTAACTATAGTCAACTACCTAATCAGCGCCAGTGCAACCCCGACGATGGCGGCGAGTATCCCCACCAGCCAGAAGCGCTGCACGACCTGAGTCTCGCTCCAACCGAGGAGTTCGAAGTGGTGTTGGATCGGCGCCATTTTAAACAACCGCTTGCCGCCGGTTAGCTTGAAGTAGCCGACCTGCAAGATCACAGACACGATGCCCGATACCGGGATGATCGCGATGAGGGGCAGCAGCAGCCATTGCCCGGTCATCAACGCCACAACGCCCAGAGTCGCGCCCAGCGAGAGTGACCCCAGGTCGCCCATGAAGAGCTGCGCCGGGTGTGCGTTGAACCACAAGAACCCAAAGCAACCGCCGACCAGCGTAAAGCAGAAGCCCACCAAGAAGGTCTGGTTCTGCATCAGTGCGATAACCCCATAGGCAGTGAACGCGCTTGCCGAGATGATGCCGGCCAGCCCATCCAGCCCGTCGATGATGTTCACGGCGTTGGATGTGCCCACGATGATAAAGGTCGCCGCCAGCCCCCACGCCGCCCGGTTGACCTCGACCGTGACGCCCAGCAGCGGCAAGGTTACGGCGTTGGCGAAGGCGAAGTCGCCTTGAGACATCGCCCATGCGACCACACCGGCGAGCATCACCTGCCCCATGAACTTAACCTTTGCCGAAAGCCCTTCGCCCCGTGCCCGCGCGCCCCTGATCCCCTCCAGGTCGTCGATCGCGCCCAGCACGCTGAAGCTGAGCAAGGTCAAAACCGGCACCAAGATCGACGCGCCTGTGATGCTGCTTAGCTTCAACAGGTTGACCAGGTTCAGCCCCAGGGTTATCAGGACAACCGGCACCACGATCATGATGCCGCCCATCGTGGGGGTGCCCATCTTGGTCTGGTGCGTCTGTGGCCCATCGATGCGTATCTGCTTGCCGACGCGCAGCCGGTGGAGTATCTCGACAAAGGGTTGCCCCCAGATCACGGCCAAGAGGAAGGTGAGCGCACCCAGCGAAAGCGAGAACGGCAGCCCGCCGGTTAGGTTATATTCGGCACCCAAATCATGGCTCCTTCGTATGTGACTGCTCAGCCGGTGCTGCCTTCGGGCCTAGAACATGCTAATCTGCTCACCCGGAGCTTTCCCCTTCGGTGAACGGATACCGGTCATGCGCGCCTCAATCGCCTCGGCTCATCGCGGCAACAATATTTTCCATCTCCACATCGCGTGACCCCTTCACCAATATCACATCACCGGCGCCGACGTGCGCCAGCAGGAAGTCAAGCGCTTCTTTATGCGTCTCGAAAGCGTGGATATGGGAAGTGTCCATGCCCGCGTCGTGCGCTGCCGCCGCGATGATCGCGCCGCGCGGCCCTACCGTCACCAGCACATCGGCGACCTCTGCTGCCCGCGCGCCCACCATATGGTGGCCTTTTACCTCATAGCTGCCCAGTTCGAGCATATCGCCCAGCACCGCCACCCGGCGTCCGTCCAGGTCGGCGAGCAAGTTCAGCGCAGCGATGGCCGAATCGGGGCTGGCGTTATATGTATCGTCCAGCAAGATGCTGCCGCCCGGCCCATCCACCGCCACAAGCCGGAGCTGTGTGACGCTAAACTGCAAGCCGGTCAGGATGTCGTACCAGCTCATACCTTCGACCAGCCCCACGGCGGCAGCGCGCAGCGCGGTATGGGCGCTGTGGCGCCCCAAGAGCGGGACTTTAACAGAAAACGTTTCGCCTCGATAGTGCATCCGGAAGCTGATACCCTTCAGCCCCCGACCTTCCACCTGGCTTGCACGTAGGTCGGCGTCTTGCGATAAGCCATATGTAAAGACGCGCGCGGCGGTGTGGGCGCGCATCCCAAGCACGTTGGGGTCATCGGCGTTGAGGATCGCCACCCCGTCGGGCGGTAGGGCCTCCACAAGCTCGGTCTTGGCGGCGATGATGCGCGCCATCGAACCGGCACGTTCCAGATGGACCGGGCCGATCATGGTCACCACGCCCACCGAAGGGCGCGCCACTTTGCAGAGCGCGGCGATCTCGCCCACATCGTACATGCCCATTTCGAGCACCAGCCGTTCGTGTTCAGGCCGTAAGCGCAAGAGGGTGAGGGGCTGACCTTGTTCGTTATTGTAGCTCCCCCGACTCTTGAGCGTACAGAAGCGCCGTGCGAGCAGCGACGCTATCAGCTCTTTGGTCGAGGTCTTGCCCACGCTGCCCGTGATCGCGATGACGCGCGGGTTGAAGCGGCTGCGCCAATAGGCCCCCATCTGCCCCAGCGCCTTCACTGCATCGGGCACGCGGAGGCATATCGGCAGGGTCTGCAAGGCTTGCAGATCGTCGGCGGTGAGCGGGGTGCTTAGGTCGATGGTGGGGATGTTGAGGGCAGGCGCGCGCTCGACCAGAGCGGCGACTGCGCCCCGTGCGAAGGCATCGCCGACATATTGGTGGCCGTCCGCATAGCGGCCCGGCAGTGCTACGAAGAATGCGCCGGGCTTTACCTCGCGTGAATCTATGACGACTGCGCTGATGTTTTGCTTGGACGCGCAGCCGGGATGTGTGACATCGGCGTGTGCGTTGAGGGTAAGCGCGGTTATGATGTGGTTTAGGGTGAGCATGGTTAATCATTCCCCTGGTGGAAGCTGCGCAGCGGTTTGCATATCGCGGCGCACGGCGTCGGGCGGTATCTCAAGCAGCACCACGAGACGTTGGGCAAACTGAGAGAACAGCGGCGCGGCGGTGCGGGTGCCCCACTCGGAGGTCTGCGGGCGGTCGAGGCGCACCAGCACGATCACCTGTGGGTCATCGGCGGGCAGGAAGCCAATGAAGGACGCGATGGTGGCGTCTTCTTCATAGCCGCCGGGGGTGGGTATCTGGGCGGTGCCGGTTTTTCCGGCCACAGTGTAGCCCGACACCTTTGCATATGGCGCACCGTATTCTACCACGTTGACCATCATCTCGGTCACCTCGCGCGCGGTCTGTGCCGAGATCGGGCGGCCCAGATATTGGGGCTGGGCGGTGAAGAAGCTATCTGCGCTGATCTGTTGATAGATCACATGGGGGCGCACGAGCAGCCCTCGGTTGGCGATGGCGCTCACGGCGGTGAGCATCTGGATGGGCGTAACTGCGATGCCTTGCCCAAACGAGTTTGTGCCCAGGTCGCTTTCAGACCAATAGGGGTCGCCCAGTTGTTTAAGGTGGGCGCTGTCCTCGCCTTCCAGGTCGATGCCGGTGGGCGCGCCGATGTTGAACCCTTCGAGGCAGGGATAGAAGCGCGAAGGGCCGAGGCTGGTGCTGAGCATGGCCGCGCCCACGTTGGCCGAGCGTACGAGCAGCTGGGTCATGTCGAGCTGACCGTAGGCGCCGCCGTCCCAGTTCCTAATCTCGCGCCCGCCCACCTCGATGCTGCCTTTGTCGATGTAGGATGCTTCGGGCGAGACGATGCCGGCTTCGAGCGCACATGCCATCGTGAGCACTTTGAACACCGACCCCGGCTCATAGACGCTGCTGATGATGGGGTTGATGTATGCCTGGGCATCATATGCGCTGTAGTTGTTGGGGTCGTAGCCGGGAGTGCTCGCCATAGCCAAGATCGCGCCGGTGCGCGGGTCCATCACCACGATCATACCGGCCTCGGCCTGATATTGTTCCACGCCGGCGCGGATGACCTCTTCGGCCAAGAACTGTACGTCGCGGTCGATGGTGAGCACCATATCGGTGCCCGGCTCCGGTGGAGGGGCATAGGATGCCTCGAAGGGGATGTTGCTCTCGCGGCTGGTGCTATCTTCGACCGATCCGGCAAGCTGTGAGTGATAATAGCCCTCTACGCCATAATAGCCTTGTCCTTCGAGGCTGACGAAGCCGATGCTCGGCCCGGCGAGCGCGGCTTGTGGATAGATGCGGCGCGGTACGGCTTCGAGCGTCACGCCGGGCTGTGCCAGGTCTTCGATGGCCTGCCCCAATACAAAATCGACGTTGCCGCCCTCCAGCAGGTACCAATCGCGGTGGTTTTCGGCCATCACGCGCCACTGTTCCCACAGGGCGATGGGGTCGCGCCCGGTGATGGCAGAGAGGTTCGCAAGGACTTCTTCGGGGTTGGCGATCAGGACGGGTGAGATATTGATCTTATATTCGATGGTATTGGTGGCGAGGAGGTGCCCGCTCCGGTCGTATATCTCGCCGCGTACGGGCGCCTCGTAGCGCAAGTCGTGGTACGAGCTGTCACGGATACGCTCTAGGTATGCGATCTCTTCCGGCGGTATTGTGATCTGGAGGGAGATCAGCCGGAACACCAGCATGACACTAAGCAGTGTGATGATGATGCTCACTATCGTCAGACGCCGGTCGATGGTTTCGATCAAGGGTCAATCCTCCCCGCCGCCATCACGTAGGTTCAGCTGGGTGAGGAATTTATCCCACTGCTCCGACAGCCAGTCATTGAGGGTTTCGTTATATTCCGGCAGGGTCTTCTCGGCCACCGGCACCACAGGCTCCGGTTCGGGCGGATAGTATCCCTCGATGCGCAGATAGAGGATTTGCGCATTGTTGGCCTCGACGAAGCCTAAGTCGTGGGCGCGGCGCACGAGCTGCGGGATCGTCTGACGGAGGGCGATCTCGGTGCGGAGCTGTTCGTTCTCGTGCTCCAGACGTTCGAGGCTGCGCTCCAACACTTTGAGGTCGCGACCGGCGGTGGCGGTGCTTGTGGCTTGGGCGAGATAGAGCGCGCCTATGATGATGGACACCACAAGTCCCAGCGCCACCAGCGCGGTGGCCTGTATTTGAGTGCGCCAGGGAGCCTGTCGCAATGCGTGGTTGAGCCATTCACGCCGAGTCTGGGACATCGGAAAACCTTTTATTCTTTTCGTAGCGTGCTATTCAGCCGGTTCCGCCTTTGGGCCAACCACCCCACAGAACCGCCGCTTTCTATTATAACAAAAAACCCCGGGGTTACCGGGCGGCGGTGTGTCCCCGACCCCCATTACGGACAACCGCCGCCTGGGCCCCGGTTAGAGTCATTGTAAAGGATCAGGCCGGTTTTGGGCCTGGTTACCAGGGCGAACCAAGACTGGCTCGCTTATAATGTAGTTGAAAAAGTGCTTTGTCTAGATGCCCAGTGCTTGCCAATTTGCGGCGTTTGCCTCGGTGTTCTGGACACTTTCGAGCATCTCCGCCCAGGCTTCTGGGTTCCAGAGTTCGATATAGCTTTCCATACCGGCGATCACCGTGCTTTGCACGATCCCGGCATACTCGCGTAAGTAAGGCGGGACGAGTATCCGGCCTTGCTTATCCGGCGAGACTTCCTGCGCTCCAGAAAAGATCAAGCGTTGCAGAGCGCGGGCGTTCGGATCGGTCATGGGCAGTTGGCGCAGCCTTGCGGCGAGCTGTTCCCACGCGGGGAGGGGATAAAATGCCAGGTTATGGTCCAAACCGCGTGTGACGATGGCTTTACCCAACCGCTCGCGATACTTCGCCGGGATGGTTAGGCGCCCCTTGTCGTCAATCGAATGGAGATACTCTCCAAAAAACATGGTGTTTTCCACCACAACAACCCACTATGTCCCACATTCTACCACACTCCCCCACGCAATGCAAGCCCATTAGGTTGTTTTACGGTTAGTACTTTGGTTGGATATAAACAGATTGGCCTGGGGTTGAAACTGCAGGGGTGCCCCTCACCCCCGGCCCCTCTCCCTCGTTGGGGCGAGGGGAGCTTGGGCCTGCGGTTGAAACCGCAGGCTAGCGCGAATGTCGGCTGCGCCGACCCCGGACCCCAAGCGCGCGGGACTCCGGCAGGTCGGCGCAGCCGACGTATTGTTATTAGCCTGGGGTTTCAACCCCAGGCGGCGAGGGGAGCCAGAAGCGCGCGCGCAAGGTCGGCTCGCTGCTGGCGCCACTTGTGTTTTCCGGCGCTTTGGCTACCTTTATATACAGCACATCGCAGCATATAACCAGCACACCGCCGACAGCCGGCCCAGGCAATCGGCAAAGAAGCGCCACCGTGAAGTATACCTGCCCCAATCCAGACTGTGGCAATCATGAGTTCGACCTACAAGGCCTCCAATGGCTCCCGCTTCGAGTTTTTACGTTAATCGGCGTACAACCTGAGATGATAATCGGAGAACAGGGCGCAACGAAGATGCTCACCTGCAAGAAGTGTGGCAGCACCTTCATGGAAGCATCGCTCCTGCCCACCCCAGAGCTACAAAAATAAGTGCCGTGCCTGGGGTTGAATCTCCGGCACGGTCGGCTCGCGCCTGGGGTTGAAACCCCAGGCTAATAACAAGCCGTCGGCTGCGCCGACCTTG